>NZ_JBWZET010000364.1:0-51840 GCF_056722145.1 Rhizomicrobium sp.
CTGCAGAGACGCGCCGGCGATCCCAGCCTTCGCAATTATAGGCATGCGTCGCCTGCAGCCAGGCGTCGCCCGGTGTGAGGTCTTCTGCCATTTCTCTCCCATGCGCGGCCGTCTTCGCGGCCCTGCATTATCCTTGTACAACCTGTCTGACAGGTTCGCAATACTTATCTGACAGGTCGGGCGCGGCATTTAGGCCAACCGGTCCGCGATCATGAACGCTTGACCTGAACGAATTCCATGGACCCATATGCAACATCGAACCGCTGCCGAGATATTGCACGGCTTCGCAGCGACGTGTTGGTGCGTAGTGCATCCGTACAAATGGAATGCGTTGTCCACAATCTTCAGCAGCTTCAGGCCCAGCCAAATCTCCTGACGTATCGTTGGCCCGCTCGCAGAGAGGTGTCGAAATGAGTGATCTTGCCGACCGCATCGTTCCGAATGCGATCCTCGAGCCGCAGCACGTGCGCCCCAGCATTCCGGGGCTTGAAGTCACTTGCGTGCTCAATCCGGGCGTATTCCGGTTCGGCGGCAAGACGTGGATGGTCGTGCGCGTAGCCGAACGTCCGCCGCAAGTTCCCGGCCGGACGTCCTTCCCCGTCTTGTCGCCGGAAGGAGAGATGGAAATCCTCGATTTCGATTCAACCGACCCGCGGCTCGAGCTCCTCGACCCTCGCGTTGTCAGGTTCGAAGGCCGCTACTATCTCACGACCCTGTCGCACTTGCGGCTTTTCCAGAGTGAGGACGGCATTCATTTCGACGAGCCCCGCAACGCGCCGATACTGACCGGAAGCAGCGAATCGGAGACGTTCGGCATCGAAGACTGCCGCGTTTCGAAAGTTGGACATACATACTATCTAACCTACAGCCAGATTTCGCCCAACGGAATCGGGGTCGGCCTCAGGACAACCCGCGACTGGAAGCGGTTCACCCATCACGGCATGATGCTGCCGCCGCACAACAAGGATTGCGCCCTGTTCGAGGAGAAAATCGGCGGCGCGTATTTTGCCCTGCATCGGCCGAGCAGCCCCTCGTTGGGTGGCAACTATATCTGGATCGGTCAATCTCCGGATTTGATCCACTGGGGCGGGCACCACTGCATCGCCCGCACACGCGAAGGATACTGGGACAGCGCCCGCGTGGGCGCCGGCGCGGCTCCTATTCGTACACGCGAGGGCTGGCTCGAAATCTATCACGGGGCGGACAAGCAGCATCGTTATTGTCTGGGCGCGCTGCTGCTCGATTTGAAAGAGCCGTGGCGTGTACTCGCCCGGTCCGAGGAACCCATCATGGAGCCGATAGCTCCCTACGAGCGGGAGGGCTTCGCAGGACCGATCATCTTCACCAATGGCCATGTTGTGGACGGGGACCGGGTGACGATCTATTACGGCGCATCCGACAGCGTCATTTGCGTCGCCAACATTTCGATCACACGCATTTTGGACAGTCTTCGGGCGTGAATGACGGATGGGATCTTGCCGCTAGGTGCTGCCCCGCTACCGCTCAAGTTTCGCGGGGGCAGTTTGTAAATAAGGACCCCCGCCTTTCGTTGCCATGCCCCATCGGAAACGGTGAGGCGGGGGGCATATTTGGGGGTATCTGAAAAATTCAAAAGTTAAATTGTCTTTGCCTTTCTTGATCTTATGCCAAACTTATGGATCCCTCCGGCTCCGCCAGCTTTTCGTTCGCAAATGATGATGCTGTTCGACGGAATTGCCTGAGCAGGCGGTGAACTCTCTATTGGACAGGAGTTCGCCGCACCAGAATTCCACGAACCGTCGTGAAAGCCTCAGCCGTTGTCGTGAGGCCCCTCCCACAATGCGAGTTGCCATCGAGTTGGGCGCGACAGCTGCGCTCCATTCGCACGCCGATCAAAAGAGCGGCGTTGATGATCCGCCGATTGATCACGGCTTTGCGCGGGCGTTTGATAACGTGAGTAAATATTGCTCCGTTCCGATGAACGATGAAGTCTAAATACCAGTTTAAATCGCTCGCTTCGCTCGTTACCTTGGGGAAGACTCGAAATGAGCTGCGGTATTGAAAAATCCCCTCTTCGTCGATCTGGACGGAACACTGATCAAGACTGACGTGTTGGCCGAAACGGCGGTCGCATTTGTTGGCCAGCATCCTTTGTCTTCTTTTCGTATTTTTGGTTGGCTGGCAGAGGGCAAGGCGGCACTCAAACGCCATTTAGCCGATGCCGTTCAACTGGACGTAGCGGCGCTACCGTACAACAACGCGGTGCTGGCCCGGATACAGGCGGCGAAGAACGACGGCCGCCAGATCTATCTCGCATCGGCATCCGACTCGCGCATCGTGCGCGCTGTGGCGGACCATCTCGGCTGTTTCGACGGCTGGCTCGCGTCCGACGGCGCGACAAATTTGAGCAAGCAGGCCAAAGCCGACCGGTTGGCCACGAAATTCGGCGCGAAAGCCTTCGACTATATCGGCAATTCCACCGACGATCTGCCGGTGTGGCGCGTCGCGGCGACCGCCATCCTGGCAAACGCCTCACCGGAGCTGGTCCGCAAAGTTCAGCGGGAGGGGCTCCGATGCGACGTCCTGCCCGGCGATGGCGCCAGGCGCCACCTGCGCAGCGTGATCAAGGCGCTGCGGCCGCATCAATGGGCGAAGAACGCACTGGTATTCGTTCCGCTCGTGACGGCCCATCTGTTCTCGGCCTCCGCGCTGGTGACGGCGCTGTTGGCCTTTGTCGCCTTTTCGCTGTGCGCATCCAGCGTCTATGTCATCAACGATGTGGTCGATGTGCAGGCGGATCGCCAGCATCCCGCCAAGAAGAAGCGCCCCTTCGCTTCCGGCAATCTGTCGCTCTTGGAAGGCGCCGAGATGGCTCCGCTGCTGATTGCGGCGGCATTTCTCGTTGCTTGGCTGGTATCGCCGAAATTCACCGCAGTGTTGGCTTGCTACTTTGCCATTTGCACGGGCTACACCTTCTTCCTCAAGCGCCAGATGTTGATCGACGCGGTGACGCTGGCCACGCTCTATACGCTGCGAATAATCGGCGGCGCGATCGCCCTGCAAGTGACGCTGTCACAATGGCTGCTCGCGTTTTCGATGTTCCTGTTTTTGGCGCTGGCGTTCGTGAAACGCTATTGCGAGATGGCAATGCGCCTGGATGCCGCCCTGCCGGACCCGGCCAACCGAAACTATCGCGCCGGCGATTTGCCGGTGATCGCCTCGCTGGCGGCGTCGTCCGGGTACAGTGCGGTCATCGTGTTTGCGCTATATCTTTCCAGCAGTGCGGTCAGAGAGCTGTATCGTCATCCTGACGTCCTGTGGCTTGCCTGTCCGGTGTTGCTCTACTGGGTTTCGCGCATCCTGATGCTGAGCCATCGCCGCGCCTTGCACGATGATCCGGTGCTGTTCGCCATCAAGGATCGGATCAGCCTGCTGTCGGTCGGGTTGATCGCCGTTCTGATGATGGTGGCGCTATGACCCTGAGATTGGAGATCATTGCGGCGCGATACGCCGTATTTGCGGCCGTTGCCACTGCCGCCAACCTCGGGGCACAGGAAGCGGCGATGCGCGCTTATGCCGGGTTCGGCAGGATAACCGCCTCCATCCTTGTCGGCACTGCCGTCGGCTTTGCGGTGAAGTACGTCCTCGACAAACGCTACATCTTTTTCGACCGCACCGTTTCGCCGGCACACGAAGTCCGCAAGATCGCTCTTTATGGCATGACCGCCGTCGCAACCACGGCCGTGTTCTGGTCGTTCGAGCTGGGCTGCTGGGCGATGTGGCAAACGGCGATTGCGCGATACAGCGGCGCGGCCATCGGACTGGCCATGGGCTATGCCGCCAAATACCGCTTGGATCGCCGCTTCGTATTCCTGCAGGGAGCGCTGGAATGTCCATAGCAGATTGGGGCAACTACCCGGTCATCGACGGCGAGATGCAGGATCTGCTGGCGCCGGAATTGGCAAGCCGCGCCCTGGCTGGCGGGCCAACGATCGCCCACGGCATGGGCCGCAGCTATGGCGACGCCGCGCTCGGCACGGGACATACGGTATCGACACTGAAGCTGAACCGCCTGTTGGCGCTGAACAGGGACGCGCTGGAGTTGACGGTCGAAGCCGGTGCGGTTTTGGCCGACATCATCCGCATCCTCTTGCCGATGGGCTTTTTTCCGAGCGTGGTGCCGGGAACACAGTTCATCACCGCCGGCGGCGCCGTGGCGGCCAATGTGCACGGCAAGAACCATCATTGCGGCGGCGGCTTTGGCCAGTCCGTCACCAGGTTGAAAATGATGACGGCCGACGGCGAGCTTGTCCGATGCTCTGCGCACGAGAACGCTGATCTGTTCCGCGCCACCATCGGCGGCATGGGGCTGACCGGGATCATTACCGAAGTGACGTTCAAACTGATCCGGGTCGAAACCGGCTATATCCGGCAGAACATCAAGGTCGCGGCCAATCTCGACGAAGCGATGCAGATATTCGAAGCCAGCCAGGATTGGACCTACACGGTCGCCTGGATCGACGGCCTGGCGAAGGGCAACGCGCTCGGGCGGTCGCTGGTCTATCGCGGCGAACATGCCCGTTTGAGCGACCTGACCGAAAAGCAGCAAAGCGATCCGTTCGGAAGCCGGGCGCCGCTGCCCCTGGCCGTGCCGTTCAACATGCCGAATTTCACGCTCAACCGATTGTCGGTCAAAGCCTTCAATATGGCCTATTACCTTAACGGACTGCGCCATCAGGGCAGCGCCATCGCGGGATGGTATCCCTATTATTTTCCGCTCGACGCCATATCCAACTGGAACCGCATCTATGGCCGGCGCGGGTTCATCCAGTATCAGTGCGTGATTCCCAAGGCCAAGAGTCGCGACGCCCTCGGTGAATTGCTTGAGGTCATCGACCACAAGGGCAACCCGTCGTTCTTGGCCGTGTTGAAGCTGCTCGGTGCCGACGATGCGGGATGGATGAGCTTTCCGATGGAAGGCTACACCTTGGCCATCGACTTCCCGGTCAGCCAGCGCACGATGCAGGTCGCCAACGAGCTGGACCGTATCGTTGCTGCAAATGGCGGCCGGCTCTATCTCGCAAAGGATGCAAGGCAGGACCGGACCATGGTCGAAGCCGGCTATCCGAACATCGCCAAATTCCGCGACTTCCGCAGGGCGAGCGGCGCCAGATCTGCGTTTCGTTCCCTGCAATCGGAAAGGCTCGACCTGTGAACGACCAAAGTACACTGCTGCTGCTAGGCGGCGTTTCGGACATGGGTTTTGCCATTGCCTCGGTGTATGCCCAAAAGGGCTGGCGCATCATTCTGGCCGCCCGCGAGAATGAGGATGTCGGCCGCAATGTGAGCGACTTGGCGTTGCGCTATGGCGTCGACGTGTCGTCGGCGGTGTTCGATGTCTGCACGACGACCGAGCACTCTGCGTTTCTCGATGACCTCGGTGTGCTGCCGGATACCGCAGTCTGCGTTGTGGGGTATATGGGCGATCAGGCCAAGGCAGAAGCCGATCCCGCCCACGCCGCGCTGGTGCTGCGGACGAATTTTGAAGGCCCGGCCCTGTTGCTCGGCGAGATCGCGGGCCGCATGGCCAAACGCGGAAGTGGCACGATCGTCGGCGTCAGTTCGGTGGCGGGTGAGCGCGGACGCGCTTCGAACTACGTCTACGGTTCGGCCAAGGCCGGCCTGACCGCATTTCTGTCCGGCTTGCGCAACCGCCTAACGCGCTCTGGCGTACATGTCGTCACCGTCAAGCCCGGCTTTGTGCGCACCAGCATGACGGCCGGCCTGAAACTTCCCAAGCCGCTCACAGCCGAACCAATCGAAGTCGGTGCCGCCGTTTATAAGGCTGCCGAAACGAAGCGGCGCGATGTCATCTACGTCCGGCCGGTGTGGGGGCTGATAATGCTGATCATCCGGAACATTCCGGAGTTCTTGTTCAAAAAACTGAACCTGTAGCAATTTTCGCTTATCCATACCCGGTTTGGAGAAGCAAATGCTCGATCCGTCTGCCAATGTCGGGAAGGCGTTGTCACGGCACTCCGGTAATTTGCGCTTTTTTGCACCCTATACGCCCGTAGTGGCGGCGGTGGCAGCGGCAGTGGCCGCGCTATCGATCGGATACAACTTCACTGGAAGCATCGGTTCCGCTTGGCATGTTCTGCTCGTGCCATCCATGCCTCAGCCATTCAGTGATTTGCAGGCCATAACGCATGCGCTGGATTGCGCAGCCAAGGGTATTGATCCGTATGCGCATATTTGCGATCCGTATGGTCGGCCGCTGAATTATCCGGCGGCATGGCTGCTGTTGAAATACTTGGGCCTCGGATCAAAACAGACCAATCTCATCGGCTGCGCCCTGATTGTCATGGAAGTGATGGCTTTCCTGATGATATTCAGGACTCGTAACCGCATTGGTCGGCGAATCGTATTTTTTGCCGTCCTTTCGCCGCCGGTATTGCTGGGTCTGGAACGCGGCAACTGCGACATCATTGTTTTTTGCCTTTTGGTTTTTGCGGTATTTGCAGCGCAACGATTTTCAGTCTCCGCAAGAAAGACCTTTTTGGGAACTTCAATCTCCGTACTGGCAGCGTTGAAGTTGTTTCCCATTGCTGCCCTGGCGTCCTTATTCAACCAACGGCGTGATGTTTTTCAATTGTTGCTGTGGGGGGCATTCGGCCTATTGCTGGTATTTATGACGTCCTCTCGATCCGAGCTTCGCGCGGTCTATTCCGGGACGCCGTTTGGCTCTTTCGGCATGTATGGCAGCGGTGGGATTTTATTGGCGGCTTCACGCGTCCTTGCGTTGCAGATGCAACCCATCGCAATCAGAATGCTGTCGCTGGCCCTGGCGGTTCTCGTTGCCATTGGCGGGATGCTGTACGCCGCCAGAAATCCATCAAGGCATGGTCTATTTCCGGTACTGACAGAAAATGATGCAGCCTCGCTTCTGGCCGTCGCGGGTCTTGCAATCTTCTGTTTGACGTTCTGCTTGGGGACGAACTACTCGTACCGGCTCATTTTTCTGATTGGCACGATACCGGCTTTGCTTAAGGCGTACGAAAATAATTCAAACCGCACGGCCGCCTATCTTCTCGTCGGGCTCATAGCCTTTTTATGGTCTTTTCTCACAGTACCGCCTCAAGTCTTCGAGCACATTCACGTTGTGGTCTACCTATATTATCCGATTTATTACGTCATCAATGTCCTCGGCCAATGGGCCGTGTTCGCTTGGGCGTCCGGTTGGCTGGGTTCAATGATGTACCGGGGCATCCGGATGCGATAGATCGGCGGCGCCATCGACAACGCGACGGGCGTGCGAGCTCGCGATGTCGTTCCGCGAAATATCCCGAAACGCGTATTCAAGCGACTTCACATGGAAGCGCAGCACCGTCCTGCGAGGAATGCGTCGGAAACATGCGGTGCCAGCCGATGGCGGCCCCGAGCACCACGACGGGATAGGAAACCTGAAGAACCCGTATGACCCGGCCACCCAACAGCAGTATTGCGACGATCACCAGCACCGTAACCGCCGCCATGACCCAAAGTTCTGCCTTGCGCCGAGGGTACGTCATCGCCGCGGCCGCAATCCCGCCCACGACGCCCAGCCCCAGGCCGAGCTTGCTCAAGCACGCAAGTGCATGGAACGGGGTGCGAAAATGATCTCGAATGTATTCCAAAGAGAATTGGCCTTGGCTTACGTGCCAGCCATATTGCATGGACAAGGGGTCAGCTCCCATCCCAACGCGCAATCCGACGAACGCCGCGAGAGGGCACATGGCATACACAAACGCCTTTGCGATCCGAAGGCGCCCCTCGACTACCGGAAGAACAAACAGCAGCGCAAAAATGATCAGGACTTCCTTCGTCAGCACGCCCAGCGCCAGCGCTGCTGCCGCCGCCAGATATCGCTTCGTCAGGACCAGATGGACAGTCAAGGTCGCCATGAAGATCGACGCGACTTCCAGCATGAAGAACGGCGCCGTCTGCAGGACGGAATAATTCACCACCGAAATGACGGCAAGCAGCCCACAGAAGGCCTCGTCGGTGCAATACCGCCTCGCGATTTTGAAGGTGAGCAGCGCCGTCGGCACCAACAGGCCGACATTCATCATGATCATGATGAGTTGGGCAATGCAGTAGAAGTCGCCGGGCGCGAGGCGCGGTGAAACAAACACGGACGTAATCGTTCCAACCACGAACGGCATCACAGGGCGAAGCGAATAGGGAGGATAAGACTTCTCCCCTTTGGCCATCAGCATGTAGTTGGAGCCGTCGCCACTCGCCGAATTGAAGGATTCCGTGAACAGTCTTTTGTAGCGGCTCGTGGCCACCAGCGATTCAATCGTCCGCAACGGCGTTGCAGATTTTTCCGCCGTTCCGACGGCAGTAATGCCGGGTTCGAGCGGCAAAAAATGGGTGAAACCCGCAGCCAGCGCGATTTGCGCAATCAACGCCATCAGCAGCACAAGATGCAAATCAAATCTGCCGATTGAAACGGTGCGCTTCGATTTGCCTGCAGAGACCAGGAACCCCATCGCTCCACCCCCCAACCTTGGACAACTTGAGCTACTGCTATTCACGGCCGATCCGCCCCAGCCGAGATCAGTCAAGGCGGGACACTCGAACTCTTTGATGGTATCGGCCGATCGCGGATGTTTTTCAATCGAAAACACCGGAAGTATATCACCGACGGGGCACGACAGTTTCATCGCTTTGTACTTGGCATTATCCCCCTCTCGTCTACCCGGATTCGAGGCAGCGCGGACAGCAGCCCGTCGCGTCGGCACAGCGCGCCACCATTGAATTTCGATCCCGCCTGGAATTTGATCGGGCCAAGCGGAGGGTTCTCGTCGGCATCCGCATTTCCACCCCGATTGCCGGATAGCTTCGCCCTGACCCGCCTGAACGCCACACCACCCTGATTCGCTTTTCACTCGTAATCCCAGAGACTTAATCCATGCCCGCCTTTCATGCCGCCATCCTTCCGGTGACGCCGTATCAGCAGAACTGCTCGCTGCTGTGGTGCGATGCCACCAAGAAGGGCGCCATCATCGATCCCGGCGGTGACGTCGAGCGGCTGATCGCGGCGGCGGCGGAGCACGGCGTCACGGTGGAAAAGATATTTCTCACCCACGGCCATCTCGATCATGCCTCGGGCGCGGCCGATTTGAAGCGGCGGACGGGAGCCGTGCTTGAAGGGCCGCACCAGGGCGACGCGTTCCTGCTCGAGGCGCTCGCGGAAAACCGGCGCATGCCGGGATTTGGCCACGCCGAAGCGGCGACGCCGGATCGCTGGCTCGCGGATGGCGACACGGTTTCGTTCGGCGAGGTCACGCTCGAGGTGCTGCATTGCCCCGGCCACACCCCCGGCCATATCGTGTTCGTATCGCGCGAAGCCGAGGTCGCCTTCGTCGGCGACGTGTTGTTTCGCGGCTCGATCGGGCGCACCGATTTTCCCGGCGGCGATCATCCCACGCTGATCCATTCCATTGTCGAAAAGCTGTGGCCGCTCGGCGGTGCCATGCGCTTCGTGCCCGGCCACGGGCCGATGTCGACCATCGCCGAGGAGCGCCGCTCCAATCCCTTCGTCGGCGACGCCGTCACGGGCCGTAGCGATTGAGCCGGCGCGCTAGTATCTGAGGGCGCCAAGTCGATTCGGATGCTGGAATGGATGCCGTCACCCACACTGCCTCGTGCCGGCAGATCCTCAAGGATGTGTTCGGCTACAAGGCCTTCCGCCCCGGGCAGGAAGCGGCGATGGGGGCATTGCTCAGCGGGCGCAATGTCCTCTGCGTGATGCCGACCGGATCGGGCAAATCGCTGTGTTTCCAGGTCCCAGCATTGGTGAAGGGCGGGCTTGCGCTAGTGGTTTCGCCGCTGGTCGCCTTGATGCAGGACCAGGTCGAGTCGTTGCGGCTCGCCGGAGTTGGCGCCGACACCATCAACTCATCGCGCAGCCGCGACGACAATGTTGCGGCCTGGCGGCGCGCCGTAGCGGGCGAAACCCGCCTGCTCTATCTGTCGCCGGAACGGCTGATGACCGAAGCGATGCTCAGGGCGCTGGCGAAGCTTCCGGTCAGCCTGATCGCGGTCGACGAGGCCCACTGCATCTCGCAATGGGGCCCGGCCTTCCGCCCCGAATACGCCATGCTGGCCGGTTTGCGCGCGACATTCCCGCGGGTGCCGATCATGGCGCTGACCGCGACCGCCGATGAATCCACCCGCGCCGACATTGCCGCCAACCTGTTCGGCGGCGAGGTGGACGAGATCGTGCTCGGCTTCGACCGCCCCAACATCCGTCTCACCGTCGCCGCCAAGAATAGCTGGAAGCAGCAGCTGCTCGAGTTCGTCAAAGCCCGGCGGCGCTCCAGCGGCATCGTCTATTGCCTGTCGCGCAAGCGCACCGAGGAAGCCGCCGCGATGCTGTCGGACGCCGGCATCAAGGCGCTGGCCTATCACGCCGGCATGAGCAAGGAGGCGCGCGAGGCCAACCAGAACGCCTTCATGACCGAGCCGGCCACCGTGATGGCGGCGACCATCGCCTTCGGCATGGGCATCGACAAATCCGATGTCCGCTTCGTGTTCCACGCCGACCTGCCGGCGAGCCTGGAAGCCTATTACCAGGAGATCGGCCGCGCAGGGCGCGACGGCGAGCCGGCCGAGGCCCACATGCTGTACGGGCCCGGCGACATCCGCATGCGCAAGATGTTCATCGATGACGAGGAGACGAGCGCAGACTACAAGCGCCGCCAGCACCAGCGCCTCGCCGCCCTGATCGGCTATTGCGAGGCCTCGTCGTGCCGGCGCAAGGCGCTGCTGGCCTATTTCGGCGAGGCTTCCAAAGACTGCGGCAATTGCGATGCCTGCCTTCATCCGGCGACCATGGTCGATGCGACCGGGGAGGCCTGGATGGTGCTCGACCTCGTGGAGCGCACCGGCGAGCGCTATGGCGCCGCCCATATCGTCGACATTCTGCGCGGCGCCGAGACCGAGAAGGTGGAAGCCTGCGGCCACCACCGCCTGGAAGCCTATGGCACGGGGCGGGGGCGCAAGAAGGAAGACTGGCGTTCGCTGATCCATCAATTGACGGCGGGCGGGCTGCTGATCCACGACGTCGCCGGCTTCGGCGGGCTGTCGCTGTCGCCCGAAGGCCAGCTGCTGCTCGGCGGCAAGCGGCAGTTCATGGCGCGCCAGATCACTCCGACCCGCAAGGAGCGTCGCGCCGCCGAAACCGCCGAACTCCCCGAAGCCAAGATGGATTTGTTCCTGGCGCTGAAACAGCTTCGCCTTGCCATTGCCAAGGAGCGCGGCATTGCCGCCTATCTCGTGTTCCCCGACCGGTCGCTGCAGGAAATGGCGCGCAAGGCGCCGCGCGATCTCGAAGCCTTCGCCAGCATCAATGGCGTCGGTGCCGCCAAGCTGAAGGAATTCGGCCACACCTTCGTCGCCGCGATCGCCACCTACCTCGAGGCGTCGCGTTAATCCCGGCTTGTGCCGCCCGGAAGGCTCTGTCACACCCTTTTCATGCAGGATGACTTCACGATCGGCGGCGTCGTTATCGGCACGCGCGCCCTGATTGCGCCGATGAGCGGGGTCTCCGACCTGCCGTTCCGCCGGGCGGCGGCGCGCGCCGGGGCCCGTTACACCGTCACCGAAATGGTGGCGGCCGATGCGCTGGCGAGCGGACGGCCCGACGTGGTGCGGCGGGCCAAACTCGATGCCGACGATCTCCGCGTCGTGCAACTGGTCGGCCGCGAGGCACGCTGGATCGCGCTGGGCGCGAAAATGGCCGAAGACGCCGGCGCCGACATCATCGATCTCAATATGGGGTGCCCGTCGCGCGAGGTCACCGGCGTGCTTTGCGGCGCCGCCCTGATGCAGGATCTCGATCACGCCGAACGCCTGATCGACGCCGCCGTGACCGCCACCGCGCGGCCGGTGACTCTCAAAATGCGGCTCGGCTGGGATGAGACGAGCCGCAATGCACCGGAATTGGCGGTGCGGGCGGAAAAGAGCGGCGTCAAGGCGATCACGGTGCACGCGCGCACCCGCAACCAATTCTACAAAGGCGTTTGCGATTGGCAGGCGGTGAAGGCGGTGAAAACCGCGGTCACGGTGCCGGTGATCGTCAACGGCGACATCGTCGATGAAGCCTCGGCCGACGCGGCGCTGGCGCAATCAGGCGCCGACGCGGTGATGATCGGACGCGGCGCTTGCGGCCGGCCGTGGATCGCCGCCGCCATCGATCGCTATCTGAAGACCGGAACGCGCGTCGCCGAACCCTCGCTCGCCGAACGCCTCGCCATCGCCCGCGCCCATCTCGCCGACAGCATCGCGTTTTACGGCGCCCGCAACGGGGTGAAAATTTTCCGCAAGCATCTGGCCTGGTATGTCGAGCAGGCGCCAACGCCCGATACCGCCGAGGCGCGCCGCGCCGCCAAATCCGCGTTCTGCCGCCTGAGCGATCCCGCCGCCATCGAAGCCGGGCTCAGCGCCCTGTGGCAGCCGGCCTGAGCGGCATTTCTTCCGCGGCCGCCTCTTCTTCCGTCACCACCGCGAAGCGCGCCAGCTTGGTCTTGCCGAAGGCAACGCTGATCGCGGTGTCGACGGCATCGAGGCCCCGCGCCATCAGGATACGCCCGATCCGCGGCATGTTGTGGCGGGCATCCAGCGTGTGCCAGGCGCCGTCGAGATAGACCTCGAACCAGGCGGAAAAATCCATCGGCGCCGGATCGCGCGGCACGCCGATGTCGCCGAGATAGCCGGTGCAATAGCGCGCCGGAATGTTCATGCAGCGGCACAGCGTGATGGCGAGATGGGCGAAATCGCGGCACACCCCGACACGTTCGACATAAGCATCAGAGGCAGTGCGGTCGTCGCGGGCGTGGCCATAGCCGAAACTGATGCGGTTGTGGGTGAAATCGAGGATCGCCTCGATCCGCGGCCAGCCGGCTTCGATGCCGCCGAACAAATCCCAGGCGACCTCGATGAGGCGCTGGGTATCGCAATAGCGGCTGCCCATCAGGTACATCAGGACCTCGTCGGGCAGTTCGTCGACGGCGTGCTGGCGGGCGCCGATCGGCAGCAATTCCGGCTCGCCGCTGTCGCGGACGAGAAATTCGGTGTCGAGCGCCAGAATACCCTTGGGCGCCAACAGGCGGGTGCAGACGTTGCCGAAGCGGTCGAGATAAAGCCGGTGCGGGACAGCGGGCGTGATCGTCAGCACTTCCGGGGTGAGACGGTCGATCTGGCGCTCTGGCCGGATGTGCAGCATCAGCAACAACGGCGTCGCCGCGGCGAACTCGAAGGCGATCGAATAGCCGGCGCGGATGATCATGGCGCTTTCAGCCGGGTCCGGCCCGGCCGCTCCACCACCACGTCCACAGTCACATCCATGTCCACGAAATCCTCCGCCCTGCCTTCGAACGTGCCTGACAAGGGGGAGGCCTGGGCCGGGTCGCGCACCACCGCCACGCGAATGAGATCGCGGTTGCCGACAAGACCATTGGTCGGGTCATACTCAGCCCAACCCCCTTGCGGCAGGAAAACGCGCACCCAGGCATGCGTGTTCCCGCCGCCTTCGCGCACCGATCCGGGTAGTTCGCGTGGCGGAACGTAAAGATAGCCAGAGACGTAGCGGGCAGCGAGGCCGAGGCTGCGTACCGCTTCCAGCATCAACAGCGCGAAATCGCGGCAGGTGCCGCGCCCCAGACGCAGGGTTTCGGTCGGTCGCTGCGGCGGTCCATTGCGACGGGACGAGTAATCGAATTCGTCGTGAATGGCGTGGGTCATCGCCGCCAGGACGTGCGGAGCATCGACTTTGGGCAGATTTTCGAGGAAACGATTGGCCCAGGTACGCAGCTCCCGGCCCTCGGCACCGTACTCGCGCAGCAGCGAGGCGTGTAGATCGGGCAGATCGGACGCTGCGTAAGCAAATGGATAGCTGTTGCGCGCCAGATCGGGATCGCTGGGATCGTCAAGCGAGCGCTCCGGCGTATGCTCGAGGCGCACGAAGCTTTCGATCGCCAATTCCGGCGCCTGAACCGCAAAGCGCGCGACGCCGATGGTGTTGCCGAACACATCGTGGATATAGCGGATGTCGGCCGGCTCCGGCCGTATGGCCAGCGTATAATCGAGCACATGCTGATCGAAGCTTTCGCGCGGGCGCAGCATCAGGCGATGCTCGCCGAACCCCACCGGGCGGGCATAGCGGTAGCGGGTGAGATGTCGAACCGTGATGATATCCATGGCGCCCGATGCCAAACGCGCCGCAGCCGCCGCGGTTCCCACCCGAGACCTTCGCGCCTCAGTGGAATATAAAACTCATATAAATAAGTCGCCGTTTCATCAAGGGACAATATAAACGCGCCGTCACCAACATGAATTCCCTGGGCGCAGTGACGAAAGCCCGCATCGCCTAAGGATTTTCCACCTCAGCAAGCCTCTTGCGGCCGGCAGCAACGACGATATGGTCCCGCCCTTTTCCGGTCTCACCGGAAGCCGTGGGAGCGAGCCCGTCTCGCGTATCGATCGTGAGCACCGCCGAGGCCGTATTGCCTGCCGCCGAACTGCCCCATCACAGCCGCAACACCGCGCTGACGCTCGGTGCGCTCGGTGTCGTCTACGGCGACATCGGCACCAGCCCGTTGTATGCGCTGAAGCAATCGGCCCTTGCCGCCACCCACAATCTCGCCAGCGGCGCCGCGGTGATGGGGGTGACGAGCCTCATCGTGTGGTCGCTGATCGTGGTGGTGACGTTGAAATATGTCGGCCTGATCATGCGCGCCGACAATGACGGCGAAGGCGGCATCCTGGCGCTCGCCTCGATGGCCCATCGCGTCCGCCGCCTGTCGCGCCTCGCCAAGACAGCGATCGGCACCGCCGCGATCTTCGGCCTTGCCCTGTTCTTCGGCGACGGCATTCTGACGCCGGCGATCTCGGTGTTGTCGGCGGTGGAAGGACTGACGGTCGAAAATGCACGGCTTGAGCATATCGTCCTGCCGCTGTCGCTCGTCATCCTGGTCGGGCTGTTCCTGATCCAGTCACGCGGCACCGACAAGGTCGGCAAGCTGTTCGGGCCGATCATGGTGGTGTGGTTCATCGTGCTGGCGGTCCTGGGTTTCGCCTCGCTGATCCAGACGCCGCAGATCCTGCTGGCGATCAATCCCGCCTATGGCTTCGCGCTGTTCGTCGAGGAACCGTGGACCGCGTTCGTCGCGCTCGGCTCGATCGTGCTGGCGGTGACCGGCTGCGAAGCGCTTTACGCCGACATGGGCCATTTCGGCAAAGGCCCGATCCGGCTGGCGTGGCTCGGCTTCGTATTTCCGGCGCTGGTGCTGAATTATTTCGGTCAGGGCGCCTCGGTGCTGCGCGACCCCGCCCACGCCGATTTTGCCTTCTTCTCGCTGGCGCCGCACTGGGCGCATTATCCGCTGGTAGTGCTGGCGACGGTGGCAACGATCATCGCCAGCCAGGCGGTCATCACCGGCGTCTATTCGATCACCCGCCAAGCGGTGCAGCTCGGCCAACTGCCGCGGATGGAAATCCGCCATACCTCGGCGCAGGAATCCGGCCAGATCTACGTGCCGCGGATGAACGCCTATCTCGCCGTCGGCGTCGTGCTGGTGGTCTTGATCTTCCGCACCTCCGACAACCTTGCGGCCGCCTACGGCATCGCGGTGACCGGCGTGATGGGGCTTTCCACTATCCTGGTCGGCATCGTCGCGGTCAAGCAGTGGGGCTGGCCGGTGCGCGCCGTGGTGCCGCTGTTCGGCATCCTCGCGCTGGTCGATTTCGCCTTCCTCGCCTCCAACGCGCTGAAGATTTTCGAAGGCGGCTGGCTGCCGCTGTTGATCGCGGCCTGTGTCTATCTGGTGATGGACACCTGGCGCCGCGGCCGCCGCGCCCAGGCCGACCGCCATCACCGCAACGCCGTCGCGCTGTCCTCCTTCCTCGCCAACGTCGAACGCATTTCGACCCGCGTCGCCGGTACCGGCGTGTTCCTGACACCGCGCGCCGACGCCATTCCCGGCGCCCTGTTGCACAACCTCAAGCACAACAAGGTGCTGCACGAGCGCGTTCTGATCGTCGACGTACGCGTCGCCGAGACCCCGTTCGTTGCCGCCGACAAGCGGCTCGATGTCGAGAAGCTCGGCAAGGGCTTCTTCGGCGTCCACATCCGCCACGGCTTTTTCGAAAGCCCTGACCTGCCGAAGTCGCTCGCCGAGGCCCGTCGCTTCGGCCTTGCCATCGATCCCGAAACCACCAGCTTCTTCCTCGGCCGCGACACCTTGGTGGCCGCCGATGCTCCCGTGATCAGCCGCTGGCGCCTGGCGCTCTATACCTGGCTCACCACCAACGCACTGTCGCCGGCGAGCTACTACCGCCTGCCGACCAACCGCGTGGTCGAACTCGGCGCCCAGGTCGAACTGTAGGCGCGGCCGGATCGATCTCCAAAAATCCCGCGATGGTGGTATAGTCTGTGGCGTTCCGGGGGGCGATCGCAGCGCAATCGGATCGGCTAAGCCTCGGCACCTGCAGAGGGATCGATTTGGCCATGCAATCTCGTGCGTTGGCGGCTTTGGCCGCGTTCCAGCTGGTTTCTTGCGCCGCCTATGCAGGTGTGGCCGACGAACTGATCACCGCCATCAACAAGTGCTCGGCCATACCCGACGACAACACGCGTCACCGTTGCTACGATACGCTGCCAGCATTGGTGAGATCATTTACGGCGGCAAAGCCCGCCGAGGCCGCCAAGACCGTCGTCGCAGCGCCGGCACCTCCCGCTGCGAAACCGCAAGAGGAGAGCAGCATCTTTTCCCGCCTGCTGGGCAATGCCGACAGTGAACCAGCGCCCGCCGATGCCATCGCCGCCACGATCGAATCCTACACCTTCGATTACGGCCTCTTCGTCGTGACGCTCGATAATGGGCAGGTTTGGCGGCAAGTCGCCGCGATCGGCGACGTCCTTCATCTCAGCAAGGACCGCAAAGACAAGGTCGCGATTTGGCGTAACGCGTTCGGCGATGATGTCTTGAAGATCGAAGGCTTCCGAACCAAATATCATGTGAGGCGGATCAAATAGCCCGGTTCGCAAGCCGTTGCGCTAGCGCCGGCCGCCGACTTCGTCCAAGTGCTTGAGCAGGTCCGACGGGTCTTCGTAGACCCGCACGGCGCCGGAGCGTTCCAGCTCGTCCTGGCCGTAGCCGCCGGACAACAGGCCGACACCGAGGGCGCGGCAGCGCCTCGCCGCCAGCATGTCCCAGATCGAATCGCCGACCACGACACAGTTCTCGATCGGCTGGCCGAGTTTTTCGGCGGCCGTCAGGAACAGGTCCGGATCGGGCTTGGCGTAGCGCACCATGTCACGAGTGACGACGACGTTCTTTGCCGGATCGACCCCGAGGGCATCGAGATTGGGCTTGGCGGTCTCGATCCGGCCCGAGGTGGCGATCGCCCATGGAATGCCGCCGTCATCAAGCGCCGCGAGCAGTTCGCGGGCCCCCGGCAGCGGCTTCACCATTTTGCCGATGCGATTGTAGGCCGCGGCGTGGCGCTCGCGCAGGCGCTGCAGCAACTCCGGCGTGATGGTCAGGCCGGTTTCGCGCAGGAACTGGTCGACGAACAGACCGCCGCTCATGCCGATCTTGCGGTGGATGCGCCAGACCGACAGCTCCACCCCTTCGGCGTCGAGCGCCTCCATCCAGGCCAGCACATGTTGGTAAACGCTATCGACCAGAGTGCCGTCGAGATCGAACAGGAAGACCGACTGGATGTGCATGGTTCACCTTGCAATTTTGGGTGATCGCGGCGGTTCTGCCGCCCGACTGCGTGCATAAGGCGCAATCGAAACAGCGGCAAGACGGGGTTGCGACATATTCGTCAACACCTTGGCCAAGCCGCTCTGCCTGCAGTAAAATTCCCCCAGGGAACAGTACCAAAAAATCATCCAAGGGGGAGGTTCGTATGCGGTTCTCGCGTCTGAGTTTTCTGGCCGTCTTTGCGGCATTCATCGTGGCGGCGCCGGCCGCGCAGGCAGCAGAGTCGATCGGCGACCAGGCCGATGAAGCCGAAATCACCGCCCTCGACCTCGAAAAGGCCGGCAATCTCGACGGCGCCATCGCCAAGCATCGCGAAGCGATCAAGCTGATCGACGGTGTCGCGAAGTACGCGAAGAAGACCGCCACCTTCAAAGAGAACTTCGAGATCACGCTGCTCAACGCCGCCAACGTCAAGTTCAACGCCAAGGACGAAGCCGGCGCCACCGCGCTGCTCGAAGAAGCCATGGCGCAGGACCCGGCCGGCAAGTTCGCCGTGACCAAGAAGGTCAAAGACAGCCTCGGTGCCGTCAAGGTCACCAAACTCAATCTCGAAGGCGTCACCCTGCTCAAGGCCGGCAACGCCGCCGGCGCGATCGAGAAGTTCAAGGACGTGCTGAACCTGGTGCCCGACAACAAGGCCGCCAGGATCAATCTCGACGTCGCCGAGGCGCAAGTCGCGCTGACCGCCGGCGATCCGGCCACCGCCGTCGCCAAGCTGCAGGATGCCGTGACCCTCGATCCGTCGCGCCAATTCCTCAAGGACGAGCTCGCCAAGGCCCAGGGCCTCGCCGATGCCAAGGCCGCCGACGACGCCAAGAAGGCCGCCGCCGCCGCGAAGAAGTGATCCTGCCATCGAGCAGATATGAAAAAGCCCCCGATTTCGGGGGCTTTTTTTTGATCGACCGGCAATGACCATCAGCCGAGGTGATAGGCCTTCTTCGGCAGCTGATAGGCGAGCGCCACTGCAATCTCGCCGGCCTCTTCCTCATCCAGCCGCTTGGTGGCGACCAGTTCGGCCAGATAAACACAATCCATGCGGCGGGCGACGTCGTGGCGGGCCGGGATCGACAGGAAGGCACGGGTGTCGTCGTTGAAGCCGGCGGTGTTGTAGAAGCCGGCGGTCTCGGTGCAGTTGCGGCGGAAGCGGATCATGCCTTCCGGCGAATCGTGGAACCACCACGCCGGTCCCAGCGTCAGGCAGGGATAATGCCCGGCCAGCGGCGCCAGTTCGCGCGCATAGTTCGATTCATCGAGGGTGAAGAGCAGGATCGTCAGATCGGCGCGGTTGCCGACCTTGTCGAGCAGCGGCTTCAGATTCTCGGCATAAGACACCCGCACCGGAATGTCGGCGCCGCGGTCCGCGCCATAGCCGGCAAACAGCGCGGCATTGTGGTTGCGGTACGAGCCGGGATGAATCTGCATCGTCATGCCGTCTTCGAGGCTCATCAATGCCATCTCGGTCAGCATCTGGCCGCGGAACATCTCGCATTCGGTCGGCGTCAGCACGCCCCTCAGCGCCCGATCCAGCATGCGCTGGCATTCCACGTCCGGCAGATCGGCCGTGATCGGCGTCGGATGGCCATGATCGGTCGCCGTCGCACCGCCGACACGGCGGAAATATTCGCGCCGGTTCTTCAGGGCGGCGAGATAGCCTTTCCAGGTCGCGACGTTTTCCTTGGTAAGCTCTGCGAGGTCGGCCATGTTCTGGGCGAAGCCATCCACCTCGGGATTGACGACACCATCGGGCCGGAACGTCGTGATGACGTGGCCAGGCCATTCGGCGGCGATCTTCTGGTGATGCGGCAACGCATCGGTGGCGCCTTCGGTGGTCGCCAGCGTTTCGATATTGAAACGCTTGAACAATGCGCGCGGACGGAATTCCGGCCTGGCAAGACTCGCCTCGATCACGTCGTAATAATGATCGGCGGTCGCCCCCTCGAGCCGTACGTCGATACCGAAAACGGTCGAAAATGCGTGGTCGAGCCAGGTGCGGGACGGCGTGCCGCGGAACAGGTGATAATGCTCCGCAAACAGCTTCCAGGCTTTGCGGCGATCGGGTTCGGCGGAGCCACCCTTGGGCGCCAAACCAAGTTGGGCGAGCGTGATGCCCTGGCTGTACAGCATCCGGTGCACATAGTGGTCGGGCCAGAGGAACAGGCTGGTGGCATCCTCGAACGGCGTATCGTTGGCGAACCACGACGGATCGGTATGGCCGTGCGGGCTGATGATGGGAAGTTTTTCGACCTTCGCAAACAGCCGCCGCGCGATGTTACCGGTATCGGAATCGGGCTGGAAGAATCGATCAGGGTGCAGGCGAAGGGGCGTCGGCATGGGGAGTCCTCTGGACAAGGTGTGGTAACGTAATCACTCGGTCCCGCCGATGTCCACCGCTAGCACTGCAGCGGCGGCGATTGGCAGCGCTTCCAAGGCCCTGATATGGTGCGCGGCGTATTACCGCGGGAGCCGATCGAAGATGCCGTTCTGGCAACGGTTTTTGGGCCTGACGCCACCCGGACCGGTGCGTCTGATCCGGCGTCACACGCTCCTGGTGCGGATTGCCCATTGGATCAATGCCGGGGCCTTTGTCGTACTCCTGATGAGCGGACTGCAGATTTTCAATGCCCATCCTGCGCTTTACCTTGGGGTGGCGTCCGACTTCGACCATCCCATCCTGGCGATGACCGCCGCGAGCACACCGGACGGTCTCAAAGGCTACACCTGGATCGGCCACCACCCAATCGACACCACCGGCCTGTTCGGCGCCTCCAACGAGGACGGGGTGATCACCGCACGCGGCTTTCCCGCCTGGGCGACCCTGCCGGGTCCACAGTGGCTGGCCATGGGTCGGCTATGGCACTTCGCGGCGGCTTGGCTGTTCGTGGTTAACGGCCTTCTGTTCGCGGCCTGGACATTGTGGCGGGGGCATCTGCGCCGCGACCTGATGCCAACCCGGGCCGAGCTGAAACACCTGCCACGGACTTTCCTCGACCATTTGCAGCTGCGCTTTCCCCAAGGCGACTCGGCGCGGCACTACAACGGCCTGCAAAAGCTGGCTTATGTCGCCGTGATCTTCGGCCTGGGGCCGTTGGCGCTCCTCACCGGGCTCACCATGTCGCCGACCATGGATGCCGCCTTTCCCGGCCTGCTGTGGCTGTTCGGCGGGCGGCAGACGGCCCGCACCCTTCACTTCCTCTGCGCCTTTTCCTTTGTCGGCTTTTTCCTCATTCACATCGCCATGGTGGTGCTGTCGGGCGCCTGGAACAACCTCCGCTCGATGATCACGGGCCATTACGTCATCGAGGATCGCCATGACTGATCGCCGCCGCTTCCTCGCCCGTGCCGGCGCCGGACTCAGCCTGCTGTCGTTGTCCGGATGTACGCGACTGTCGCAAAAAGCCTGGGTCGCCGACCTGCTCAGCGACGTCGAGAACCTGACCCGCCGCGCCCAGCGCCTGTTCGCCGGCTCGCACGCCTTGGCGCCGGAATTCGCCGAAACCGACATCGCCCCCGACTTCCGTGCCAACGGCACCCTCGATCCGGCCACGGACGACTACGCCGCCCATGTCGCCAACGGCTTCGCCGACTGGCGTGTCGGCGTCGGCGGGCTGGTCGAACGGGAGCTGTCGCTGACGCTCAAGGCCCTCAAGGCGTTGCCGTCGCGCACCCAGATCACGCGTCACGATTGCGTCGAGGGCTGGAGCTGCATCGGCAAATGGACCGGCGTTCCGCTCGCCACCGTCCTGGCGGCGGCAGGCGTGAAACGAGAGGCGCGCTACGTCGTATTCCACTCAGCCGATAACATGGCGGGGCCCGGCGCGCCGGCGCAGTTCTATTACGAGAGTCTGGACCTCTTGGAGGCCACCCACCCTCAAACGCTTCTCGCTTACGAACTCAATGGTGCGCCGTTGCCGGTCAAGAACGGCGCCCCCGTCCGGCTCCGGGCGGAACGCCAGCTCGGTTACAAAATGGCCAAATACATCAAGTATATCGAAGTGGTGCCGACACTGTCGGGGATCGCCGGCGGTCGCGGCGGCTACTGGGAAGACCAGGGTTACAGCTGGTATGGCGGTATCTGACCCGAATTTCCCTTGAAGGGGGCGCCTTGAACACCGATATTCAGGATCGCGTTGGACAATATGTGCTCGTTGCGCCGGGTGGGCTTCGTTGATGCGTCAGAACATAGTCATGATCGCAATGGTGGCTGTCTTGGCGGCGGGATGCGCCGGCACCAAGGACCCCGAAGCGATCGCTCAGAACGATCCCTATGAGCCGACCAATCGCGCGGTGTTCGATCTCAACACCAAGATCGACAAAGCCGTCGCCAAGCCGGTGGCCAAATTCTACAACCACGCGGTGCCGCAATTCGCCCGCAACGGCGTGCACAATTTCCTCACCAACCTCGACAAGCCGGTGACCTTCGGCAACGACCTGTTGCAGGGCGAAGGCTCTCGCGCCGGCGAAACGCTGTCGCGCTTCACGGTCAATATCGCCCTCGGCGTCGGCGGCCTGGTCGATGTCGCCAGCATGATCGGCATTCCCGACCACACCGAGGATTTCGGCCAGACGCTCGGCGTCTACGGCGTCGGCGAAGGTCCGTATCTGGTGATCCCGTTCATGGGGCCCAATCCGCCGCGCGACCTCGCCGGCGACATCGTCGACATCTTCATCGACCCCACCACCTACATCCGCTTCCACGGCTCCGACACCTGGTACGCGGTGCGCTCCGGTGTTTCGGTGCTCGACCTCAGAGCCCGCAACATCGACACCCTCGACCAGATCGAGCGCACCTCGATCGACATGTACGCGACCACGCGCAGCCTCTATCGCCAGTACCGCAATTCCGAAATCCGCAACGGCAAGCCGGATACCTCCGACGCCGATACGCCTGATTTCTGAGACCTCTTGTCCTCCCCGGCTGAGCGCAGTCGCAACGCGATGACAAGCCGGCCTATTCCCCCGCTTCGGGCATCGGATCGCCGAGGAGGCGCGCGTAGAAGCGATTCCAGTGCCGGCTCGCCCACAGGCGGAAGCGGTCCATGTAGAGATAGATCACCGGCGTCGTGTAGAGCGTCAGCACCTGGCTGACCAACAGGCCGCCGACGATCGAAATGCCGAGCGGCTGGCGCATTTCCGAGCCGGTTCCGAACCCGAACGCCAGCGGCAGGGCGCCGAGGATGGCGGCAAACGTCGTCATCATGATCGGGCGAAAACGCAGCCGGCAGGCCTCGTAGATCGCCTCGTGCGAGGACAGCCCCCGGCGTCGTTCGGCATCGAGCGCAAAATCCACCATCATGATGGCGTTCTTCTTGACGATGCCGATGAGCAGAATGCTGCCGCTGAAGGTGATGGTGTTGAAATCGATGGTGTCGTTGAACTTGCGCGCCACCAGCAGCGCCACCAGCGCGCCGACGCCGGCCGAGGGCAGCGTCGAAATGATCGTTATCGGATGGATCAGGCTCTCGTAGAGAATGCCGAGCACGATATAGACCGCGACGATCGCCGCCAGGATCTGCCACAGCTGGCCAGAGTTCTGGGACTGGAACAGGCGCGCATTGCCGGCAAATTCGCCGTGAATCGAAATCGGCACATTCAATTGCGCCATGACGCGGTGGATGGCATCGACCGCCTCGCCCAGTGTCTTGCCGCGGGCGAGATCGAACGAGAAGGTGGTGGCGACGAACGGCCCCTGGTGGTTGATCGACAGCGGCATCAGGCCAGGACCGAACGAGGTGAAGGTCGACAGCGGCACCATCGTTTCCTGGCGGGTCGACACCGACGCGGCGGTGGACGCGCTGCCGCCGACCGAGGTCACCAGCGCGTTCATCTGCTGATTGCGCTTGGCGTCATTGGCGACATCGGCCGCCGTCAGCTGGGCGGTGGACGACACCACCGTTCCCGCCGCCACGCCCGACGATGCGGTGCCGGAAATCGCCCCGCCCGAGGTCGAGACGTAAATGTCCTTCAGCGTTTCCGGACTCTGCCAGAACGCCGGCGCCACCCCCATCACGACGTGATACTGGTTGAGGTCTTCGTAGATCGTCGACACTTGGCGCTGGCCGAAGGCGTCGTAGAGCGTGGACGTGATCTGGGTGGTGTTGATGCCGAGCCGGGCGGCGGTGGCGCGGTCGATCTGCAGCTGCACCTCGAGGCCGGCATCCTGGCGATCGGAATTGACGTCGGCAATCTCGGGCACGTTCATCAGCGCGTCGGTGATGCGCGGCACCCAGGTATCGAGATCGCCGAGGGTCTCGCCCAGCATCGAATACTGGTAGGTGGAATCGCTCTGGCGGGCGCCGGCGCGGAAATTGCCGGCGGCGCGCAGGAAGATACGGGCGCCGGCGATGCCTTTCAGCTTGGTGTTGAGGCGGTCGACGACATCGTTGGTCTTCATGCCGTGGCGCTGCGGCAGCGGCTTCAGCTGGATGAAGACATTGGCCGAGTTGACCGAGCCGCCGCGCGGCCCGCCACCACCGCCACCGGTGAAGCCGGCGACACTGTCGACCCCCGGGTCTTCGGCGATGATCTTCACGAACTGGGTGAATTTCTGCTGCATCAGCTGGAAGCTGATCGCCTGATCGGCGCGAATGGAGCCCTGGACCTGACCGGTGTCCTCGTTCGGCATGAAGCCGGTCGGCACCTGGAACCACAGGAAAATGTTGAGCCCGAAGGTGAGGAAGAAGATCACGATGATGGTGCCGGGATTGGCCAGCGCCCAGGCCAGCGAGCGGTCGTAAACCCGTTTCATCCAGTCGAAGGCGTGCTCGGATCGGCGCAGCAGCCAGCTGTCGCCGCCTTCGCCGTGCTTGAAATCAAGATGGCCGCACAGCATCGCGGTGGTGGTCAGCGAGATCACCAGCGAAATGCCGACCGAGGCCGCCAGCACCACCGCGAATTCCTGGAACATGCGCCCGATCGGCCCGCCCATCAGCAGGATCGGCAGGAACACGGCGATCAGCGACAGGCTCATCGCCACGACGGTGAAGCCGACCTCGCCGGTGCCGATCATCGCCGCCTTGAGCCGCGGCGTCCCCGCCTCGATGTGGCGGGTGACATTTTCGAGCACCACGATGGCGTCGTCGACGACAAACCCGGTCGCCACCGTCAGGGCCATCAGCGACAGCACGTCGAGGGTGAAATGGCAGACATACATCACCCCGAAAGTGCCGAGGATCGACAACGGCACCGCCACCGAGGGAATGATCGTCGCCCGCCCATTGCGCAGGAACAGGTAGACTACCACCATCACCAACAGCACCGCGATGCCCATGGTGATCTGCACATCGGTGACCGAGGCCTGAATCGACTGGGTGCGGTCGTTGACGATGTCGACCCTGACCGCGGGCGGCAGCGCGTCCTGCAGTTGCGGCAGCACCGCCTTCACGTTCTTGACGGTATCGATGATGTTGGCACCGGGCTGGCGGGTCAGGATCACCAGCACGGCCGGCTTGCCGTTGGCCATGCCGAGGTTGCGCACGTCTTCGACGCCATCGCTGACGTCGGCGACATCGGACAGGCGCACCGCGGCGCCGTTGCGATAGGCGACGATCAGACCCTGGAAATCGCGCGCCGTGCGGGCCTGATCGTTGACATAGATCTGGAACCGCCGCGCGCCATCTTCCAACGCGCCCTTGGGCGCATTGGCATTGGCTGCCGACAGCGCCGCGCGCACGGTTTCGAGGCCGACGCCGTATTTGAACAGGGCGCGCGGATTGAGATCGACGCGTACCGCCGGCAGCGACGAGCCCGACACCTGCACCTGCCCGATGCCGCCGACCTGGGAGAGCTTCTGCGACAGGATGGTGGAAGCGGAATCGTAGATCTGGCCCGGCGTCAGCGTGTCGGAGGTCAGCGCCAGGATCATCACCGGCTGATCGGCGGGATTGATCTTGCGATAGGTCGGATTGGACCTGAGCGCGGTGGGAAGATCGGCGCGGGCCGCCACGATCGCCGCCTGCACGTCGCGCGCGGCGCCATCGATGTCGCGGTTAATGTCGAATTGCAGGGTGATGCGCGAGGTGCCGACCGAACTCGACGAGGTCATCTCGTTGACGCCGGCGATGGTGCCGAGATGGCGTTCCAAGGGCGTCGCCACGGTGGAGGCCATCACCTCGGGACTGGCGCCCGGCATCGACGCCGAGACGAAGATCACCGGCATGTCGACCGAAGGCAGCGGCGCCACCGGCAGCAGGAAATAGGACACCAGGCCCGCCAGCGCGAGCCCGATGGTCAACAACGTGGTTGCCACCGGGCGCTCGATGAAGACCTTCGAGATGTTCATGCGACGTGCGGCTCCGGCGCTTTACGGCGGAAACGCTGCACCAGCGTGTCGAAATAGATGTAGATCACCGGCGTCGTGAACAGGGTCAGCATCTGGCTGACGATCAGACCGCCGACGATGGAAAGGCCGAGCGGATGGCGCAGCTCCGACCCGGTGCCCGACCCGATCATCAGCGGCAGGGCGCCGAACGCGGCCGCCACCGTCGTCATCATGATTGGGCGGAAACGCAGAAGCGCGGCCTGATAGATGGCATCGCGCGGCGACTTGCCTTCGTGGCGTTCGGCCTCGAGCGCGAAGTCGATCATCATGATGGCGTTCTTCTTGACGATACCGATGAGAAGAATGATGCCGATGATCGACACCACGTTGAGGTCGTTGCCGGTGATGATCAGCGCCAGCAGCGCGCCGATACCCGCCGACGGCAGCGTCGACAGGATCGTCACCGGGTGGATGAAGCTCTCGTACAGCACCCCGAGCACGATGTAGACCGTGACGATGGCGGCGAGGATCAGCAGGAGTTCATTGCCGAGCGTCGACTGGAAGGCCAGCGCCGAACCCTGGAAGGCGGTGTTGATGCTGGCGGGGAGCCTGGCTTGCGTCTGCGCCCGCTTGACCGCTTCCACGGCGCTGCCGAGCGAATAGCCGGGCGCGGCGTCGAACGACACGGTGGCGGCGGGGAACTGGCCGAGATGGTCGTTCTCGAGCGGCGACAGGCCCTCGCTGACCCGCGCCAGGGAAGACAGCGGCACCTGACCGCCAGCCGATGACGGCAGATAGATGTCGTTCATCGCCATGATCGACTTCTGCTCCGGCCCGCCCGACTCCAGGATGACGCGGTACTGATTGGATTGGGTGAAAATCGTGGAGATGATGCGCTGGCCGAAAGCATCGTAGAGCGCATTGTCGATGGTCGCCGCGGTGATGCCGAAGCGGGCCGCGGTATCGCGATCGACCATCACATACGCCGCCAGCCCCTTGTCGGTGAAGTTCGTGGAAACATTGGCGAGTTCGGGCTGCTTCTGCATGCTCTCCACAAGCTTCGGCACCCATTGGTTCAGGACCGAGGTGGAGGCGTCTTCGAGCACGTATTGGTATTGGGCGCGCGACACGGTGGAATCGATGGTCAGATCCTGCACCGGCTGGACGAACAGCGAGATGCCGGCGACCGCGCGCGAGGTGTCGTTGAGGCGGCCGAGGATGGCGTCAAAGCTCGACGAACGCTCGCCCTTGTCCTTCAGCGTGATCAGCATGCGCCCGGAATTGAGCGTCGTATTGGACCCGTCGACGCCGATGTAGCTGGACAGGCCGGCCACGTCCGGGTCTTTCAGGATGGCCGCCGCCAGCGCTTCCTGGCGGTTCTGCATCTCGGCGAACGACACCGTCGGTCCGGCCTCGGTGATGCCCTGAACAAGACCGGTGTCCTGGACCGGGAAGAAGCCCTTGGAAATCACCGCATAGAGGAAGACGGTGAAGAGCAGCGTGCCGACCGTGACCTGCAGCGTCAGGCGCTGATGATCGAGCACCCAGCGAAGGCCGCGGTCGTAGGCGGCAACGAGGCGGTTGTAGAGTTCCTCGGATTTGGCGGCGACGGCGCCTTGCGGCTTGGCATCGGAGCGGTGGCGGAGCAGCTTGGCGCACAGCATCGGCACCAGCGTCAGCGACACCACCGCCGAGATCAGGATGGTGATGGCGAGCGTCACCGCGAATTCGCGGAACAGCCGGCCGACCACTTCCTGCATGAAAAGGAGCGGAATGAGCACCGCGATCAGCGACACCGTCAGCGACACGATGGTGAAGCCGATTTCGCCGGCACCCTTCATCGCCGCCTCGTACGGCGTCAGGCCGTGCTCGAGATAGCGTGAGATGTTCTCGATCATCACGATGGCGTCGTCGACCACGAAACCGGCGGCGATCGTCAGCGCCATCAGCGACAGATTGTTGAGCGAATAACCGAGCAGATACATCGCCGCAAAGGTGCCGACGATCGACAGCGGCACGCTGAGCGAGGGGATGAAGGTCGCCGACAGGTTGCGCAGGAAGAGGAATATCACCAAGACCACCAGGATGACCGCGAGCGCCAGTTCGAACTGCACGTCGGCGACCGAGGCGCGGATGGTGTTGGTGCGGTCGGACACCACATCGACCTGGACCGAGCCGGGCAGCCCCGCCTCGATGTCCTTCAAGATGTTCTTGACCGAATCCGCCACCGCAATGACGTTGGCGCCCGGCTGGCGCTGGATATTGACGATGATCGCCGGGGTCCGGTTCATCCAGCTCGCCAGCTTCAAATTCTCGGCACTGTCATCGACGCTGGCGACGTCGGACAGATACACCGGCGCCCCGTTCTTGAAGGCGACGACGATCTTCTTGTAGTCGTTGGGGTCCTGAATCTGGTCGTTGGCGTTGATGGTATAGGACCGCGTCGGCCCGTCGAAGCTGCCCTTGGGCGCGTTGGTGTTGGCGTTCGAGATCGTCGTACGCAGATCGTCGATGTTAAGGCCGTAATGCGCCAGCGCCTGGATGTTGGCACGCACCCTGACGGCGGGCCGCTGGCCGCCGCCGATCGACACCAGGCCGACGCCGGACAGCTGCTGAATCTTCTGCACGACACGCGTCTCAGCGAGATTCTCGAGCTGCGGCAGCGTCATCGACTTGGAATGGATCGCCAGCGTCAGGATCGGCGCGTCGGCGGGATTGACCTTGTTGTAGATCGGCGGCGCCGGCAGCGACTGCGGCAGCATATTGCCGCCGGCGTTGATCGCCGCCTGCACTTCCTGTTCGGCGATGTCGAGCGACAGGCTGAGGTCGAACTGCAGCGTGATCACCGAGGCGCCGCCGGACGACACCGACGACATCTGCTTGAGGCCCGGCATCTGGCCGAACTGGCGTTCCAGCGGGGCCGTGACCGACGTGGTCATCACGTCGGGGCTGGCGCCGGGCAGGAACGTCACCACCTGGATAGTCGGGTAATCGACCTGGGGCAGCGCCGACAGCGGCAGGAAGCGATAGCCGAGCACGCCGACCAGCATGATCGCCAGCATCAGCAGCGAGGTTGCTACCGGGCGTTTGATAAATGGGGCGGAGGGATTCATGGAGTTTGCCCTCGCATCAGCCGGGAGGCGGGCCTCCGGCCGGACGGCCGCCACCACCACCGCCACCACCGCCGGAACGACGCATCTTCTTCATCTCGGCCTGACAGGCGGGGCTGAAATCGTCGCGATGCTCGCGCATGCACATGAAGGCGTCGCGGCCGGTTTGGCCGTCGCAATACTTCTTGAGGTCGGCGCCGCACACCACCATCAGCTGGGCCCGGCGCTTGGCGCGTTCCTCGTCGCTCACGCCGCCGGCTCCTGCTGGTGCCTTGACGTCGACGACCTTGGTGCCGTTCGCAACCGTTACCTCGCCGCCATCGCGCAAGCGGTCGGCACCGTCGGTCACCACCGTCTCGCCGGGATTGAGGCCCTGGCTGACGGCAATGCGGTCGCCCTGCTGGACGCCGAGCGTCACCGTGCGCATCGACACGGTATTGTCCGACTTGACGACGAAGACGAAGGTGCCGCTGGCACCGCGCTGCACCGCCGCCGCCGGGATCACCACCTGGTCCTGCAGCGTGTTGACCAAGAGGCGCACATTGACGAACTGGTTGGGGAACAGCTTGCCTTCTTCGTTGTCGAACATGGCGCGCAGCTTGACGGTGCCCGTTGTGGTGTCGACCTGGCTGTCGACCGCCACCAGACGCCCGGTCGCCAGCTTGACCGTCTGGGCGCGGTCATAGGCGTCGACCTGCATCGCCTCGCCGGCATTGAAGCGCTCCATGATGGCGCCGATATTGTCTTCCGGAACGGTGAACAACACCGAGATCGGCTGCAGCTGGGTCACCACCACGATCGGGGTGGTCTGGCCGGCGCTGACAAAATTGCCGACATCGACCTGACGGATGCCGGCGCGCCCCGCCACCGGCGAGGTCACCTTGGTGTAGCCGAAATTGACGTCGGCGGCTTTGACATTGGCCTGATCCGAGGTGACCGTACCTTCGTACTGCTTCACCGTCGCGATCTGGTTGTCGAGATTTTGCTGCGAGGTCGCCTTTGCCGCCATCAGCGCCTGCTGGCGCTTGAGTTCGACCCGATTGAATGAGAGGAGCGCCTGATCACGGGCGAGCTGTCCCTTGGCCTGATCGAGCGCGGCCTGGAACGTGCGCGGATCGATTTCGACCAGCACGTCGCCGGCCTGAACCATCTGGCCTTCGTGGAAGGCGAAGCGGACGACCGTTCCCGACACCTGCGGCCGGACGCTAACGGTCGCAAGCGGCGTCACCGTGCCGAGCGCATTGATGGTGACGTCGATCGGACCCTTGACCGCGCGTTCGACGCCGACCGGCTGCGGACCACCCATGCCCCGCGGCATGTCGCCTTTGAGCCGGCCGGGCAACAGCCACCACACGAACAGGCCGACCAGCACCAGCGCCAGCACCAGCCACACCGCCTTGTTGGCGTTGGGATGATTTTCGCGCCAGCGACCATAGGTTTCGCGCGCCTCGGTTCCGAAGCGGCGGCGGGGTGTCTCAAGGTTGTTAAATCGGCTCGGCTGGTCGTTCATGGGCTTACCCTCATCGGGTCTAACGCGCGAGTTTCGGAACCCGGTCGGAATAGCAAAGCGCATTTGCCGAGGTTTGTCCGATTTGTCGCCAATAGAAAGGGCGCGCAAGATAAATCCGCGCGCCCCATCAACTGAACGAAAGTAGAACTGGCTTACTGGGCCGGAGCCGGGGCCGGTTCATTGCCCTTGGGCGCCTTCGCCCGGGCCAGACCTGCCATGGCGCTGTAAGCCTCGGCAAAGCCCTTGGTCGAGAACGAAAGGCCGTAATGCTTGCCGTCGATCATCACGATCTCGACCTTGCTGGTGGTCGCCTTGCCGAGGGCATTGACCTGGTCCGGCGTCAGGGTGATCTGAGCGTAGCAGCCCGCCTGATCGCAGCGCAGGAACTTCAGCGCGCCCGACTTATACGTATCGGTCGAGACCACAACGCCGTTCTGGATCAGCGATCCGAGCGGCACCGAGACGCGCATCAGCGTCACGTTCTCGTTCGGCGCGTAAGCGAGCAGCACGGCGAGAATGCGCTGGCGGGTCTTGGTCGAGACCTGCATTTCGAGCATTTCGCAGGGCGTGGCGGAATGGACCGGATAGCACTGCACGGTCCAATCGCCGATACCCTTCTGGTCGGTCGGCTGGACCGGACGCTGCTGCTGCGGGGGCGCCTGCTGCTCATCCTGCGCCAGGGCCGGAGTGGCCAGCAACGCAGCGGCAAAGGCCAGGGAAATACCGAGAGATTTCATATCCACAGTCTCCACCAAAGAGCAGAACGCTTCGCTTCGAAATTCTTGTAAGCCCTGCGCGCATCGGCAAAGCCCTTGGTAGAGAACGGCAGCGGGACCGCCTGGTCGTTGTCGCCGGCGACGATAAGGGAGGTATCGCTGGCATCGGCGACCGACTGCTCAAGGCCGTCGGTTACCGGAATGACCGCGGCGCAACCGGCCTGCAAACAGGCGCGATAGGCATAGGTCTTGGTGTCGCCGCCGATCTTGAGGCCAAGACCGGGCTGCAGGCCGACGCCGAGCGGAACGCTGGCGATCAGGACCTTGCTCTCTTTCTTGTCCTTGTCGATCTCGGTGACGAACGACAGGGTCGCGATGGTCTGACCGGTCTGCTGATCGGTCACCACGCTTTCCATACGGCAGTGCTGGTCCTTTTCCTTGCGGGCCGGGCAGATCACGCGCCAGTCCTGATAGGCCTGGACGGTAAACACGTCGGCCGGTCCGGCGATAACGCCGCGGCCAACCCAACCCAGAAGGATACCAACTAGGGCAACTCCACCCCAGAGCGCCGCCTTCTTGGCACCGGGTGGTAACCCGTCAACGAAACTCGTGCGCGTTGGCGGAGGAGATATTTCGCTCATTTGGGTTCGCTTTGTTACGGTGGATCGAATGACGGGATTGGCTGGCCAATTCCGAGGGCCTCGCCTATCCCATATCTTGCCGCAATCTCAACGAAAATCTTCGCAAGGTTGGTTATTGATGAATCCGCGTTTGACCCCACAAGCCATCAAAGAACGCTGATGCGTCAGAGACTTATCGCGTAACCACCAGGCCGCGCAGGGGGGCGCGCATTGCGACCAGCGAGCGCAGCGCCGCCTCCAGAACCGGTTGTGCGGCATTTGCCGGCACGCCCAGCAGCACCGCATCGCAGTGACGCGCCAGGTGCGGCCAGAGCGCCGGATCGGCCGCCGCGGGCGCATTGATCAGGACCAGATCGAGCCCCGACCGCAAGCCCGCCAGGACGCCGTCGGCCTGCGGCCAGGCCGCCGCAAACCCCGACAGGCAATAAAGATTGGTGCGCCGGTCCTTGAGCACGGCGGTCGCAAACGGGGTGCCGTTCACCATCGCCGCCAAGCCGGTATTGGGCGACGCCGGCGCCAGACGGCCGCGCTCGCCATCGATCACCAGGGTGCGCAAGCCGTTTACGGTCGCCACCCGCCCCAGCGCCAAAGCCGTCGCCGACTGGGCCGGATCGGCGGTCACCGAGGTCAGCGCAACGATCAGCGCCGAACCGCTGCGCTGGCTCATCAGCGCGGAAACGATGGCGAACAGGCCGCGACCGTACGGCGACCGGGGGTTGTCGAGCACCCAGTCGGCGAGGCGCAAATCGGGCGAGGTGGCAAGCTCCGCCAGCACCGGCGGCAGATCGAGCGGCGGCGGGCGGCTGTACGCAAACGCCGGAACTGCGCCGGGCGGCGCCATCGGCCGTTCGCCGATGCGGACGGGTTGCGGTGCCGGGCCGGCGAAGCGTTCGAGCAGCAAAGCGATCAGAATGCCGAGCAGGAGGCCGCCGGGAATGGACGCGCCGATGAACAGGGTGCGGTGCGGCGACGACGGCGCCGTCGGCACCGGGGCGGCGGAAATGACCCGCGCTTCCGGAATCTGGATGTCGTCCTGGTCCTGCACGGCGCGAAGCCGGGTGACGAAGGATTCATATGTCGCGCGGGTGGAGGCAAGATTGCCCTCCAGCGCCTTCAGCTTGACCCGCGCCATGTTGTCCTGCCGCGCCTCATGCTCTACGCGGGCAAGGCTCGCCTGGATCGATCCGACATGGGCGCGCGCGACTTCAAGATCGCTTTCAAGCGAACCGGCGATGCCCTGGACTTCGCGCGCGATCTTGGCGGCGAGGTCGCGTTTTTCGTTGCGGATCGCCACCATCTTGGGATGGTTCGGCCCGTAACGGGTGGCGAGGTCGGATTCCTGGCGCACCAGTTCGGCTTCCTGAGTGCGCAAATCGCCGATCATTTTGGAGGTCACCACCGGCGTGATGTCGGCGGCATTGCCGGTCCGCGCCAAGGCCGCCACCCGATCGTAAGCCGCTTTCTTCTCGGCGAGGTCGGACTGGGCGGCGATCAACTGGGCGTTGATGGCGATCAACTGCTCATCGACCAGCGAGCGGCCGTCGGCGGATTCGACGAGATCGTTTTCGGCCTTGTAGAGCTGGACCGCGGCTTCCTGCTGCTGCATCTGCTGCGACAGCTGGCGCATACGCTCGCCAAGCCAGGTCGCGGCCTGACGCGACGCCTGCACTTTGGTGGCGATCTGATCGTCGGTGTAGCTCTTGGCCAGCGCGTTGACGATGCGCGCCGCCTTCTGCGGGTCTTTGGCGGTGAAGCTGACTTCGATCGACGTCGACAGGCCGAGCTGGGCGACATCGAGATGCTTGAGGAAGGCATCCACCACGCCGTCGCGCGGGTCGCCTGCGCCTGTCGAGCGGTGCAGGTAATGCAGCGGGTTGAGATCGATGCCGCCGCCGAGACTGGGATTGAACTCGGGGTCGGCGTCGAGATGGAGGCGTTCGATCACCTTCAGTGCCAGATCGCGCGACGACAATACCTGGATCTGGTTCTGCACGCTGGAGGGATCGGTGGGCAGTGCCGACAACACGCTGGAGGTATCGGCGACCGCATTCTTGCGCTGGTCCAGCATCAGCTTGGCGCTGGTCGAATACAGCGTCGGCAGGCTGAACATCAGCGCCGCGGTGATCGCCACGGTCAAAAGCGTCACGGTACGAATGAGCGCGTGGCGCTCGCCGATCACGCGCAGCAAGTCGGCCGGCCCGAAGGTCGATTCGGGCGGCGCGGGAACTTCGGGACGCGGTTCGTTCGTGGCCATTTTTCCGCCAGCCTGCCCCTTCGGTTTACCCGCAATCGGATGAGGAACGGTTAACGGGTCCTGAGCGCCCGCCCCACCGGACGATCGAATTGCGCGATCGCTTCGAGGTCGGCCGCTTCCGGCAGCGCCTCGCCGCTTAAGTCCCTCAACACCTTGGGATCGTCCCACGGGATGTCGCGATAGACCTGCGGCGGGGTTTCGGATGTGAGAAGCTGGGGGAAGAGCGCAATCCGTTTCAAATCGGTTACTGCCGGGCGCGCCGGCACCTCCAGCAGAGCAGCGGCCAAGTCGCCATCGAGCGGCAGGTGGCAAATCTGGGTGGCGCGCGGATTGACTTCTATGAGATGCGGCACGCCATCGCCGTCGCGCACGAAATCGAGCCCATGCAGGCCGCTGAGGCGGAAGCGGGCGGCGATCTTGGCGGCGGCTTCATCCATCCGCGGATCGTCAACCCGCGCCATCACCTTGGCCGGACCGGTGTCGCCCTGCCACGCCACAACATCCATGTGCTGGGCTGCGAACACTTTGCCGTCCTTGGCCGCAAACACGCTGGTCGCGGGCTTTCCCGCCACCAGGGCCTGGACATTCACCGTCGCCTTGAGCGGACGGAAGGCGGCGTCGAGAAAATGCAGATCGTGGCGCTTCACCGCGCGCACGAGACTGCGTAGCCGCGACGGCGGGCCTTGTAGCTTGATGAACGCGCGTTCGGCTTCGGCGGTGGAACAGACGAATTTCACCCCGGCGCCGCCCCACGACGAATCCGTCTTCATTACGCAAGGAAGCCCAACCTCGTGCAGCGCCTCAGGTAGCGCCGCCCGGCTATCGACGGCCAGCGTCAACGGTGCCGCCAAACCCTCTTCTCGGGCCGCCGCGATGGAAGGCGCGCGGGCGAGCAACCGGCGATAGGACTCGCGTGGCCCCAGGGCGCGTTCGAACAGCGACGCGAATTCGGTCAGCTCGGTCAGCAGCGCGATGGCGCGGTCGTCGCAGCAGACGAGAAAATCCGGTTCTGACGCGTGAAGCGCCCTGGCAAGCGAGGCTTCGGCGGCGAGCGCACGGTAGCGATAGCCGCGGTCGACATAGCGGCTGACGCCAAGGGCATGGCCACGCGGGAACACCGCTTCCACCTCAGCGCCAAGGCTCGCGAAGGCTCCTGCCATCCGCGCCGCGGACGAATAGGCGACCGTCGTGACCAGGAGAACTTTCTGCTTCATGGCGGCGAGCATAACGGCGGGGCGGTCAATGGGGAGTGAACGCGGGAGTTAACGCTTCACAGCGCGATTCCACAACGGCCCCAGCCAGCCGATCGCGGTATCGGCAACGCGCCGGTACCCTTTGTCGCCAAGGAAAATCTGCAGAAACACAATTGCCGCAACGCTGGGGCGGTAACAGCCACGTACGATCGCATTGAGCCACAGACGGAACGCCGCCCCTGGCCGGTCGGTCGCGACATATTTCGCATAGGCCCAGCCGAGACAGCCGTAATAGGCCTTTTCGGGAATGCGATTGCGCAAGGATTCGATCCAAGCCTTCATCGACTCGCAGCGCCGGCCGATGGAAAGCCGGCCCGGATCATAGAAATCGCGCCAATAAAGCGACGGCGTCTCCGCCATCACGAAACGGGTGCCGGCGAGCGCGGCGCGGATGAGAAAATCGGTATCTTCCGCCGCCGGCAGGTTCTCGTCGAAGCGGATCGACCGCGCCAGCCCCGTCGGCACCACGATCACCGAGGTGGCGATGAAGCCGCGGTCACAGAGCAGATACGTCGCCATGTCCTCGTCGGGCCGCACGGCGCGATGCGGTTTGAAGATCGTCCGTCCTTCGCCGCGATCGACGATGAAGCGGGCATAAGCGCCGGTGTTGCGGGTGCCTTCCAAAAGCGCGTGCATCGCGGCGAGATGATGCGGCAGGAACTGGTCGTCGGAATCGAGGAAGGCGATGAAGACGCCCCTGCAGGCATCAATGCCGGTATTGCGCGCCTTGCCGCCGCCGCCGTTGGCTTGGCGAAGGAACACGATCCGGGGATCGGCGAACGCTTTCACCACCGCTTCGGGATCGTCGCTGGAGCCGTCGTCGACCACCACGATCTCGAAATCCTGCTCGGTCTGGTCGAGCACCGACTGAATTGCATCGCCGATAAGATGGGCGCGGTTGTAGACGGGGATCACGACGGAGAAGAACGGGTTCATGCACGGCTCCGCATGGTGCCGAGCATCGCCAATATCAGCAGGTAGGCGATCCAGGCGACGCCGAAGCCTTCGAGGTAATCGGTCTCCATCAGATTGTGCAGCACCAGGAACACGAACACCGCGAACAGCACCGATTTCTCAGGCGTCGCGTCGCGGCGCCAGAACGCGGTCATCGGCTGGACGATCAGCGCCAGCAGCGCCAGCACGAAGCCGATGCCGCCGATCGTCACCAAAAGCTGCAGGAAACCGTTGTGGCCGTTGGCGGCATCGCTCGACACCCAGCCGCCGACATAGCGGGCGAGCGGCGACACCCCACCGGTATCGGCAAAGGTGCCGAAGCCGGCGCCGAACAAGGGATGGTCGCGGATGTAGGCGATTTCGGCGTTCCAGATCTGGGTGCGGCCGGTGAATTGCTGCGGGTCGGCCAGCAGCCGCGCCACCAGCGCTTGATCGGCGAAGAAAAACACAATGCCGGCGATCACAACGAGCCCGGTCGCCACCAACGCGATGGTGCGGTCGATCTCGCGCCGCCAGGCAATGCGGTAGACCGCGCCCGCCGCGATCGCCACTACCAGCAGCCCGAGCGAGGATTTGGAGTGGGTCATCACCGTGAAGAACAGCGCCAGTGCCGCAACGGCGAAATCGGAAAGCTTGGGCCAGAGCTTGGTGCGCGGCGTGAACAGGAACACCAGCACGGTCACGGCCCCGACCGCGCCGGCGATGTTCTTGTGCACGTAAAGACCGCGCCAATTGCCAACCAGCGCCGGATCGGCCTCACCGGGCAGATGGACGGCGTTGGCGACAAATTTGACCGAAACGATGTTGATGACCAGCACCGCCAGCAGCACCCAGCGCCACAGCCGCATCGCCTCTTCGGCGCCGAGAGTTTCGACACTCAGCATCGCCGACGTCACCAGGACGATGGCGAGACCGGCGCGGCGGATGGTGACGGTCGGCTCCGGCGACCACAGCGCACTCAACACACACCATGTCAGTAACCCTAACAAAATAAGGGGAAAGGCCGAAAGCACTTTGGCCCCGCGACGGCAGAGCGCTACCACCACGATGGCCGCGAATGCCGCGAGATAGGCCAGCTGCCGCAGCGCATCGCCGGCCCCGGTGGAAATCGTGCCGCCGAGATTGACCGCGACCGGATCGGGCGCCTTGAACGGCGCCACGCCGATGAAGGCAATCAGCAGGAAGGCGAGGAACACAGCCTCGTCGATCCAGCGGCGGGGCGCATCAGTCGACATGGCGCACCGCATAGGGCTCGGTATGCACACCCATCAACGCCGCAAGCTTGCCGGCATTGCGGAAGAAGCGGCGCCAGGCATCGGCCGCGCGCGGCGGCGACAGCATCAGCGCCACACCCGCCAGCGGCGTCGTCACCAGCGCGGCGGCGATCTTGGCGTATTCGCGCCAGCAAGCCGCGGGCGCCGGCTTGTATTTGAGGAACACGCGCATCTCGGAATTGCCGATGCCGTAAGCGCGGCTGAGGCGCCAGGTCAGCGAGCGGCGGATTTCGGGCACCTTGGTGTGGGCAACCGCGTCATCAGCCCAGGCGAAACGGCCGCCGGAGGCCTTCACGCGGGTGAAAAACTCATGGTCCTCGCCACCGCTCAAGGCAAACGCCGGATCGAACCACGGCCGGGCGAACTTTTCGAGGCAGGCCCGCGCGATGAGAAGGTTGCCCGCCCCTTCCAGCATGGCAACCGGACCGGTCGGGCGGCGCATATCGGAGACGCCGTCGAACGGCCCCGCCTCGCCGCCTTCGAACAGGATCGAGCCTTCCACAATATCGGCGCCGGTCTGGCGCTGGACGCGGACGAGTTCTTGCAGCCAGCCGGGCGCCGGCCATTCGTCGTCGTCGATCATGGCGACATAAGACGCGTCGGGATAGGACAGCGCGCGCTCCACCAGTACGTTGCGCACCTGGGCCAGCCCGCGCTCCTCGGCGATCACCGGATCGAGCGGCCAGCGGTAATGGGTGGCGAGCGAGCGGCAGAGATCGTAGCCGCCATGGCCGTCGCCATCATTGTCGGCAACGATGACGATCAGCGATTCTTCGGTATCAAGCTTTTCCAGGGCGGCGAGCAGCTTCGCCAGCGCGACCGGGCGCTTGAAGGTCGGAATGGCGACGACGATCTCAGCCAATCTGCCGCCTCCATCGGTTGGTGAGGGGCAGCAGCATCGCCACCATCACGACCTCGCCCGCCAAGACGCCGCCGAGCGACCACACCGGGCCGACGGTGACGAGCAGGATCAAAGTCAGCACCAAGGCCGCCACGCTGGAGACGCCGCTGATCCAGGCGAGCTTGGAATAGCCTCCATTTGCCATCACCAGCACCGCTTCGGGCGTGCGCACGACTCTGAGGGCCGTGATCACGGTCCACAAGGCGAGCACGACCAACACGTCGTTCACCTGGTAGTGTTTGAGCAGAAGGTGCGGAAACCAGACCACGAGGACGAGCGCCAACAAAACGGTTCCCGCCAAGACTGCACCCCCCGCCGTTCGAAATTCGTTAACCACGGCAACGGCGCCCTTCCAGTCGCCGCTCGCGATCTTGCGGGCCATCACCGGCTGGTCGATGTCGGGCAGCGCCCCCAGAACCAGGCTCGCCGGGCGCATGAACAGGGCGCCCAGCGCCAGCAGGCCGAAAGCGCCGGGGCCGGAAATGAAGGTGACAAGGTAGGCGTGGCAGTTGGACGCCAGTTCGGTCAGCACCACCCCGAGCAGCGACCAGCGGGTGACGTCGCGCCACATCGGCCGGTAGGCGGCAAGCCGGGGCGCCGCAAACGCCGCGCGCAGCCGGGCGGCATAAGCCCGACCGAACAGCGGCAGGGCAATCAGGCTGGCGACGACCAGCGCAATCGCGGCGTTGGCGAGGGTGAACCGGCCGGTGGCGGCGAGCCCTGTGAGCGCCGCAATCAAAACCAGGGAATAGGCGATATCCGACATCGCGACGCGCTCGATCGCGCCCATCACATTGGCGAAGCTGCGGGCAAATGAGCGGGCGGTGAAGACGGCAGCATAAAGCCCGAACACCAGCGCCGAGAGAAGCGTGGCGCCGGTGGCGGCCATCATCGCGGCGACCACGCCGAACGCCAGCGTCGAAACCACCAGTGATATGTTGACGAGGATCTTGAGGTCAGCTTCGGCGGCGAGCGGGTCCTTGCCGCGGGTCATGGCGGCGGGCGCACCGAGCATCGCACCGGTCGCCGACAGGCAGAACGGCACCACGATCATTAAAAAAGAGAAATGTCCGAAATCGGCCGGCGGCAGCAGCCGCAGGAACAACAGTGAGGCGACGAAATGAGCTCCCGACACCGCCACCGGGCCAAGCGAGGTCAGGCCATAGCGATAGGCCGAGCGCCAGACCGCTGCCGTCCAGCCTTCCACACCCGCGCGTTGTCCCAATGCTGACATAAGAACATCAGCTTGCAGGTTTCGCGCCGGTCCTCAGAAGAAGCATCGCGATCGCGACGGGGTTGGTAATGAGATAGCGCCAGAACAGCCGGCGCGGTTCGCGCCACAGCCGGAACAGCCATTCCAGGCCGTTTTTCTGCATCCATGCGGGAGCGCGCTGGTAATCGCCGGCAGCGAAATTGAAGCAGCCGCCGCAGGTCACCACCCATCCCACTTTGAGACGGGCCTTGTTGCGCAGGCAGAATTCGTACTCGAACGGCACACCGAGGCCGACCCACAACACGTCGGCGCCCGAGGCATTGATCGCGGCGACGACCGCCTCTTCTTCATCGCGCGAGAAATAGCCGTTGCGCCGGCCGACCACGGTCACGCCCGCCGTTTCCACCTTGGCGGCAGCGCGTGCGTTGATGGTCTCGGTGGCGCCGAGCAGGAAAAAGGTCAGCCCGCTGGCGGCGGCGGCGGCGGCGGCATCGAACAGGAAATCGGTGGTGGCGCTACGTTCCGGCACCGGCGTGCGCGACAACAGCTTGGAGGCGGCAACCACGGGCTCGCCGTCGGCATGGATCAGATCGGCCTTGCTGAAGGTGTCGCGGAAGCGGCGGTCAAGCGCGGCCATGGCGATGGCGTGGCCGTTGGAGGCGAACACCAGGCGCGGCGAGCGGCGTCCGCCACGGGCGGCCAGGCAGTCGCCGACCATCAGGCCGCCGAGCTGGTGGCGGGAAACGCAGGCGGTTTCGAGGCCACCGACCGTCACCCGGTCATAAAGGCGCGGGCCGGAGCGGCGTTCGCGAACAGGGGCAGCATCGGCACGCATCAAACGGCATTCCTCGGGCTGATGATGGCGAACGGGGTCTTGATGAGGATCTTGAGATCGAGCGCGAAGCTGGCGTGCTTGACGTACCAGACGTCGTGATCGATGCGTGCTTCCATCACCGCGACAGTCGGCGTCGGTCCGCGATGGCCTTTGATCTGGGCCCAGCCGGTCATGCCCGGCTTGACTGCGAAGCGATGGCCGTACTCGGCAATGTGCTCGCCGTAATAGGCATCGTGGGCCTTGGCGTGCGGGCGCGGGCCAACCAGCGACATCTCGCCGTTGGCGACGTTGAACAGCTGCGGCAGTTCGTCGAGGGAATACTTGCGCAGGAAGCGGCCGATGCGCGTAGTGCGGGAATCGCCGGCGACGGCCTGCCTCACCTCGGCGCCGTCTTCCATCACATGCATGGTGCGGAATTTCAGGATCTCGAAGCTTTTGCCGCAGGCGCCGGTGCGCTGCTGGCGGAACAACACCGGTCCGTTGGAATCGATGGTGATGAGGAACGCGATGACGAGGAACAGCGGCGACAGCAAAAGCAGCGCCGGCACCGCAATTGCGATGTCCAACAGCCGTTTGGCGAAGCTCGCCGACCAGTCGTCGTTGGTGTTGACCGGGGTGAACAGATTGACACTGCCGGCCGGCAGTAAATCGACGGGCGAGGGCAGTGCCGCAATCGCTTCGCCGATCGAATCGGCGTTGCCAACGACGATGGAGTGCTGGTGCGTGCTCAAGAACAGGACCGGACGATGGCTTCGATCATCCCGGTTGCATGAGTGGGGCCAGTTTTACGGGTCCACTCCGTCCCATTTCGCGACGTAGGTGTACACGATTGCGGTGTAGGCGCCGCTGCGCTAGGAAGCGCGCTGTCCCGCGTCGATACAGTAGATGGTTAAAACCAAAACAATTCGTCGCGGGGAATCATTACGGTTGCCAGACCCAAGACTACTCAACCTGCGCTGAGGCCTTGAGAATTGCAGAGTACGGACCGTTCGCTGAACAAACGAACATTTTCCGCTATACTTGCGCCACAATGGCTGATTAACCAGCGGTCGCAATTACGGATGCTTTCTGTGGGGGTTGTTCTACAACTCCGGACTGCGCGTGGGGACGCGCACCAAAAACACGGGGCATTTGCAAGTGGTAGGGGTGCTTCAACCGATGGACAGAAGGCACACTAATGACAAAGACCACGGAGAACGGCTCTCCGCACCCGCTTGATATTGCCCTTGGATCACGCATTCGCCTGCGTCGCCGCGAACTGGGATATTCCCAGGAGCAGCTCGCACGCGAAGTCGGCATCACCTTTCAGCAAGTTCAGAAATACGAGCACGGCACGAACCGCGTGAGCTTCTCGCGTCTCGTCGAAATCGCCCAGGCGCTGCATTGCGGCATCAGCGATATCGTCGGCGATCTCGACAAGCCCGGCGAGTCGACAGCGTTCTCGCGCCACCTGGCCAGCCTCAACGAGCCGGGCGCGACCGAACTGCTCGATGCGTATGCGTCGATCCAGGCACCCAAGCACCGCCGCGCCATCCTCAACCTTGCCAAGCAACTGGCTGAGGGCAAGGCCGACGAGCTGTACGGAATCGGCGAGGAAACGGTCGCTTGAACCGCTGCGACGACGTGGAAACCGGACTCGGCATGATCGCCGGTTTCCCGTCGCGCGCCGGCTTCAGCCGCTGTTTCTCAGCCCCGCAGAGATGCCGTTGATCGACATGTGAATGGCACGGCTCGTGCCCTCACTGTCATCACCGGCCCTGCGGCGGCGCATCAAATCAACCTGCAAGTGGTTGAGCGCGTCGATGTACGGCAATCTGAGCCGGATCGACGACAGCAGCTTCGGACTGCGCTCGAGCAGGATGCGCTGCTCCGTCAGGCCGAGAATTGCTTCCACCGTAGCGTGCCACTCCTTCTCGATGCTCGCGAAAATAGCTCGCGCCAGCGCCTTGTCTTCCACCAGCTCGGAGTAGCGCCGCGCGATCGGCAGCGACGACTTCGCCAGCACCATCTCCATGTTCGACACGGTGGTGCGGAAGAACGGCGAGGTGCGGTAGAGCGGCCGCAAATGCTCCATGCCCATTTCGCGCACGGCAGTGCCGAAACCGTACCAGCCGGGCAGCATGACGCGCGCCTGGCTCCACGAGAACACCCACGGAATGGCGCGAAGATCCTCGATCCGCACCGACGACGTGCGCGAGGCCGGCCGCGAACCGATCTTGAGGTCGGAGATTTCCGGCAGCGGCGTCGATTGGCGGAAATAATCGACGAACCCCGGCGTGCCATAGACCAGCGACTGGTAGGTCCGAAGCGAAGTCTCGCTCATGGTCGACAGCATGATCGCCGCTTCGCCGTCGGCGGCATCGGTGTCGTGGTTCAATTCCGACAGCAGCGCCGCGACCAGGATGGTCTCGAGATTGCGGCGGCCGAGTTCGGGATCGCCGTACTTGGAGGAAACGACCTCGCCCTGCTCGGTGATGCGGATGCCCGGCGCCGAGGCATTGCACGGCAGCGCCTGGATGGCGTCGAACGAGGAGCCACCGCCGCGGCCCACGGCACCACCGCGGCCATGGAAGAAGCGCATCTTGATGCCGCGCGCGGCGGCGAGATAGGTCAGGCGCGCGATCGAGGTGCGGATTTCCCAGTTGGAGGTGAGATAGCCACCGTCCTTGTTGGAATCGGAATAGCCGATCATCACTTCCTGGATGGCGCCCTGCCCGTCGAGCAGCGCCCGCACGAACGGCATGTCGAGCCAGGTGCGCATGATCTCGTCGGAGGCGCGCAAGTCGGGAATGGTTTCGAACAGCGGCACGATGCGCAAGGCCCCGCGCGGGCTCTCGCCGGGCTCGAACAGGCCGGTTTCCCTCATCACCAATGCGGTCTCGAAGAAATCCGAGACGCTTTCGGTGTGCGAAATGACGTAGTTCGAGATGGCGTCCTTGCCGAAGCGCTTGAGGATTTCGGCCGCCTTGTCGCCGATGCCGAGTTCGCTCTGGGTCAGCGCCGAATAGTCGCGGTACGGCGAGCGCAGCAGCCGTGGGCTCGACAGCTCCTTGAGCAGCAGCGCGACGCGCTCCTTTTCGGCGAGGGCGCTGTAGTCCTCGACCACGCCGGCGCTTTTCAAGAGCTCGGCCACGACATGCTCGTGCACCGCCGAATTCTGGCGCAAATCCATGGTCGCCAGATGGAAGCCGAACGTCGTCACCGCCTCGCGCAGCGAGAACAGGCGGCCGTCAGCGAGATCGCCGTCGCCGTTTTCCTGCAGCGAATGGACCACCACCGCGAGATCGGCAGCGAAATCCTCGGGGCAATCATACGGCGCCGCGTCCCAGCGCGGGGCCAGCGCCGGGCCCTGGCCGACCAGGACCTTGCGGGTGGCCGCCAGCCGCGCGTAACAGGTGATGAGGGCGCGCCGGTAGGGCTCGTCCATCTGCTGATGCGAGACGTGATCGGGGGTCGCCGCCAGCGCCTTCAAGGCGGTGCTGGTGGAGACGAACTCGTCCGACAGCGACAGCTCGCTGCCGAGCGTATTCACTTCGCTGAGATAATGGTCGAGCACCACTTCGCACTGGCGGTGCAGCGCGTATTCGAGCGTCTGAGCGGTGACGAAGGGATTGCCGTCGCGGTCGCCGCCGACCCACGAGCCCGGCTTGATATAGGGCACTACCTCGCCGCCGAGGCCGTAAAGCTCGCCGACGCGGCGCTTGAGCAGCGGAATCTGCGGCACGAAGGTGCGCGCGAACACCGCGATGGCGTTCTCGATCTCGTCGGTGACATGGATGCGCACCGGCCGGAACATGCGGGTCTGCCACAAGGTGCGGATTTCGCGCTTGAGCTGGGCCTCAATCTCGGAATCTTCGCCTTCGTGATGATTGGCGTCGTCGAGCTGATTCAGCAGGTGGGCGATGTCGGTTTCGCGGTCGAGGATCGACTTGCGCCGCACTTCGGTCGGATGGGCGGTGATCACCGGCGACAACAGCGCCTGGGCCAGGAAGGCGCGCACCTTGCTGGCGTTGATCCACATCTGGTGCTCGAGCTTCTGCAGAGGCCCGGGGCCTTTTTCCGCCCGCACCCAATGGTCGTCGGCGATGTTGGCGAGCTGGGAGAAGATCGAGAAGGCGCGGATCAAAAGCGCCACCTCGCGCGGATCGAGCTGCGACAGACGCTTCTCGATCGTCACCTCGCCGGCCCCGGAGCGGTACTCGCCGACCGATTGCTGGCGGATCTGCTCGACCAGATCGAGATCGTGCTGGCCGCGCTTCAGCTCGGCTTCACCCTGGCCGTATTGCTCCTTGATGACGGTGCCAAGGATGCGGCCGAGGCGGCGGATGGTTTCGTGGCTGTCGAGTTGCAGGCTGGGTGACATTTGGACTTGGTGCTCGTGGCGGTGAAACTTGGAAATGGAACAAAGCCCCGGGCGTGCCGCAACGCAACAAAAAACCGAAGGTCCGATACCTGTTTTGATCCGAAGTGTGGGCGAAATCCGCCGCTCCGACGCACTTCAGACTGGCCAAAAGGCGGAAAACGGGCGTTTTTTAGCCAAATAGGCCCACGCTAAACAGCGCGGAGCGCTCCTGCCCGAATCCAATTCGAAACGCTCTAATATTTGCGCTGCACCAATGCGATTGCGACTTATAGGCGGCGTACCTTGTAGTGACCTGCCAAGCCGGCGTGAAACTTTTTCGCCTCGTCCAAACCGCGCGCAACCCTACGCTCCTGTGCAAAATTATGACGGAACCGACGCATCGCCCTCCTGGCCGTGGAGGCTAGGATCACAGAAGTGCAACTCGGGTGGGTCGGCAGATGTGGCGAATAATCCGGTTCCTGACATTGCTCATGATCGCGATGGCTCCTGCCGCGGCGACCGAGCAGGGCGCCACAACGACGAGTCGCTATGCGGCTCGGGATTTCTCGACGCTGCTCAAGCCTGGGTCGGAATTCATCGGCTATATCGGCACCGATTTTCAGCGCCTGAAAATCCACTTCACCGAGGTCAGACGCGATAGCGCCAATCCCAAACTCTATCGCGTCCGCGGCCTGACGCTGGTGAAGAACACCGCGTGCGATTTCACCGGCACCATCGTCATCGACAAGATCTCCGCACAGGCGCCGTTCACTTACACGCCGGAAGATGTGCCGCCGGTCACGGTAAAGGCGCGCGGTCATCTCGCCGCCCATTATGAATTTCGGGAAAATCCCGAACAGACCCATGCCGGCATCTTTACGGGCACGATGTGGCTCGATTGGGTGATCGACGCCCAGGGCAGTCTGGTTCGCGACGAAATCGACATCGTGTCGGACGGATATGCCAATAATCAGTATACCGGCTGGTGGACAGCCTATCCTGGCCGTCTGGTCAAAAAGGCCAACTGGGGTGAATATCGCGTACCAGATAGCGACGGTCTCGATTGCGGCGCAGCCGAATTTGCGCCTTGCGAGCACTACCGCGACAAGGGGTGGGCCGACTACACTTGGCAAAAATGGAAGGACTGACGCCGGCCTCTCTTGCCTCAGTGCATCATCAGTACCGGGATCATCGGGTGGGAGACGATGTGTTCGGTGACGCCGCCGAAGATCGATTCCATTACCTGGTGGTGACCGTAGCCGCCGCAGACCAGCAGATCGAAGCCTTGGTTCGCGGCAGTATCGAGCAGCACTTCCGCGGTCGAAGCGTCGCCACGCGGCAAGATCTTGGTCTCGCACGTCAGGTTGTGCAGGGCGAGATAGGCGGCGACGTCGGAACCGTTGCCCGGCAGCACGCCGTTCTGGACGGTGATGACTTCGATCTTCTCGGCCCGGCGCAGGAACGGCAACGCCGCGGTCAGCGCATGCGCCGAAACGATGGAGCCGTCCCAGCCGACCGCAATGCGCTTGCCGATGGTCTCGGGCATGGTTTCGGCCGAGAGCAGCACCGGGCGCCCGACTTTGGTCAGGGTACGGACGAACGCTTCCTGCACCTCGGGCTCGTCGGTCTCGCGGATCGGCGGGAACACCACCAGGTCGCAAAGCCGCGCCGCCTTGTCGAGCGCCCGCGGCAGGTGCTCGCGCACCTCTTCATAGGAGACGGTGACGGCGTCCTTGCGCTCCGCCCGGGCGACGATGCGCATGTTCGCCTCGGCCGCCATCGAAGCCAGCGTCGAGCGCGCCGCCTTGGACGAGGCCTTTTCGAGATCGGCGGCGGTATCGATCAGATCCTGGACGATGTCGGGCGACAGCGGCAGCTCGCCATAGGGCACCTGCTCGCGCGGGTCGGCGTGTACGAACAGCGCCAGTACATGGGCGTTGAAGGGCTTGGCCGCCGCGAACGCCGTGGCCAGCGCGAAACGGTCCCGCGCCACGCCTGCAACCGGCACCAGAATCTTGACGAACGGCATGGCCCACTCCCCAGAAAGCCCCCATTCGTCAGAACAAGAGCCTATCGGCGCGGGTTTGGCATTGAGAGTTGTCAAAGATGGGCATTCTGCCCCTTTTGGCGCTCTCGCGCCACTTCCCCCACACTCTGTGTGCGAGCGAGGCGACCGGTGCGCGTGTGGGGGCAGAAAAGAGGGCCTTAGTCCCCGCCGCCCTCGGCGATGGCGGTCAGGCCGGCGAGGTCGCGGATGACGATGCGGCGGCGGCTGGGGGTGGCGATGATGTTCTGGCGCTTCAGCTCCGACAGCGCCCGGCAGGTGGTTTCGATCGTCAGGCCGAGATAATCGGCGATGTCCTGGCGGCTGAGCGGCAGGTCGAGCGTGTGGGAATCATCGTTGCGGCGCTGCATCTCGAGCGCCATGAAGAACGAGGCGACCCGCTCCTTGGCGCTCTGGTGGCCGAGCATGGCGACATGGCGTTCGGCGGCCGCGAGCGACTTCGAGAACATCGCCAGCCGCTTCTGGCTGATGTCGGGATCGCCTTCGGTCATCGCCGAAATGCACAGGCGTGGACACCTCAGCGCCACGACATCGCCGACTGCCTCGGCGGTCGCCGAGTATTCGTTGGAAAGCTCGATGCCGAAGGTTTCGTCGGGCAGGAAGAAATTGACGATCTGGCGGCGGCCGTCGGCGAAGATGCGCGACAGGCGCACCGCCCCTTCGACCACCTTGAAGGAATAACGCGCCTCGTCGCCCTTGGCGTAGATCGTCTCGTTGCGGGCGAAGTGCATGGTGACGCCGTGCGCGTCCATGTCGGATTTGGAGATGCAGCCGGTGTCGGCGAAGAAGCGGCAGCCGTGCTCGCAAGCCGCCGGCCTCGCGGCCTCGCCGGGCGTGTCGATCGCACTTTCTGCCAATCTGCGCTGCACTGGAGCCTTCCGCGAAACGCGACACCCCAGAATAGCGCCGGGGGGCGGCTCCCTGTAAAGAGCCACCCCCCGTATGTAATTTCCGAAATTCCGTTACGGACTTCCGGGATATTTTAGAACGTCAGCGAGGTAACCACCAATTCCGGCGAACCCGCGACCGGAACCACCTTGAAGCCGAGGTCCTTGCACAGGGCCAGCATCATGGTGTTCTCGGTCAGGACGTCGCCGTGGACCTCCTTGACGCCATAGGACTTGGCGTACTCGACGACGCGCTTCATCAGCGCGGTGCCGAGGCCGTGGCCCTTGAGGTCGGAGCGCACCAGGACCGCATACTCGGCGCTGTCCTTGTTGGCATCCGACGAGAAGTTGGCGATGCCCACCAGCTCGTTCTTGTCGTTGAACATGACGAACGCCATGTCGCGGTCGTAGTCGATGTGGGTGAGACGCGACAGCAGGCTGGTCGGCAGGGTGCGCAGCGGCGAGAAGAACCGCAGGCGGACGTCATCGGGCGCCAGCTTGCCGAAGAATTCGGTGAACACCTTGTAGTCCTCGGGGCGGACCGGACGGACGAAGAATTCGCCGGCGCCGGAGACGGCTTCGGTGGCTTCCAGTTCCTTCGGATACGGCTTGATCGCAAGGCGACCGTCACGCGCACCCGGCTTGGGTTCGCCAAGCTTGATGCGGGCGTCGACCGCGATCACGCCCTTGTCGTCGCAGAGCAGCGGATTGATGTCGAGTTCCTGGATTTCCGGGAAGTCGCAGATCAGCTTCGACACGCGCACCAGCACGTCGGCAACGTCGTTGATCGCCGCCGGCGGACGATCGCGGAAGCCCTTGAGCTGCTTGTAGATGCGGGTATGGGTGATCATGTCCATGGCGAGCGTGGTGTTGATCGGCGCCAGCGCCAGCGCCGAGTCCGCCACCACTTCCACCGACACGCCGCCCTGACCGAACAACAGGTACGGTCCGAAGGTGCCGTCGACCGCAACGCCGCAGATCAGTTCGTAGGCGCGCGGGCGCTTGATCATTTCCTGCACCAGGAAGCCGTCGAGCTTGGCGTCCGGGCAGTTCTTGCCGACGGTGATCAGCATCTGCTCGGCCGCGGCCTTGGCCTCTTCCGGGGTTTCCAGGTTCAGCTTGACGCCGCCGACGTCCGACTTGTGGGTGATTTCCGGCGACATGATCTTGATCACGATCGGCGACTTCCAGTCGGCCGAAATCGCGGCGACGTCGGCCGGGGTCTTGGCGGCCTTCGAACGGGCGATCGGGATCTGGTAGCAGGCGAACAGATCGGACAGGCTGACCGCATCGAGCCACAGCTGCTTTTCGCTCATCGCCTTTTCGACGATCGCCTTGGCCTTGGCTTCATCCGGCGAGAAATTCTCGCCCTTGGACGGCGGCACTTCCATCAGAAGGTTCTGCACGCGGCTGAACTGGGCCAGGTGCATGAAGGCGCGGATCGCCTTTTCCGGGGTTTCGAAGGTCGGAATGCCGGCGGCGCGGAACGCATCGCGGGCCTTCTTGGTTTCGTCCGACGAGCCCAGCCAGTTGGTGAAGACCGGACGGGTCGTACCCTTGACGGATTCGACCACCGCCTCGGCGCCTTCCAGGCTCGACGCCACGGCGGTCGGGCAATAGAGGACGACGACGCCATCGGCATCGGGAACCTCGTTGCAGATCTTCATGGTGTCGAAGAAGCGCTTGCCGGGGGCGTCGCCGATGATGTCGACCGGGTTACCGCGCGACCACGTCGGCGGGCAGACGGCGTCGATGTTCTTGATCGTTTCTTCCGAGATGTCGATCAGATTGCCGCCGAGGTCCGACAGCTTGTCCACCGCCATCACGCCGGCGCCGCCGCCGTTGGTGACGATGAGCAGACGGTCGCCGGTGACGCGACCGGGCTTCGACAGGGTTTCGATCGCGTCGAAGATCTCGTCGAGATCGCGGGCGCGCAGAATGCCCGAGCGGTTGAACACCGCATCATAGACGCCGTCGGCGCCGGCGAGCGCGCCGGTGTGCGAGGACGCCGCCTTCGCCGCCGCGGCCGAGCGGCCGGCCTTGATGGCGATCACGGGCTTGATGCGGGCGCAGGCGCGCGCCGCCGAGATGAACTTGCGCGGGCTGAAGCCGTTCTTGTGGCCGGCCGCTTCGATGTAGAGCACGACCGCGTCGGTGTCGGGGTCCTGCGCCATGTAGTCGAGCATGTCGCCGAAGTCGGCATCGGCTTGGTCGCCCATCGAGACGAGATGGCTGAAGCCGACGCCGCGTTCCAGCGCCCAGTCGAGCATGGTGGCGACGAGCGCACCGGACTGCGCCACGAAGGCAACGCGGCCCTTCTTCGGCTTGGCTTCGGCGAACGAGGCGTTGACGCCGGCCGGAGTGGAGATGATGCCGATGCAGTTCGGACCGGCGATGCGAAGGCCGTGCTTCTTGGCGTTCGCGAGCATGTGATATTCGAGCGTCTGACCGTCGGGGGCGAGCATGTCGCGCAGGCCGGCGGTGATCACGACCGCCGCGCGGGTGCCGCGGGCGCCGAGTTCGTCGATGATCGCCGGGATCGAAGCCGGCGGCGTCGCGATGCACGCCAGGTCGGGAACGACCGGCAGGCTGGCGACATCTTTATAAGCGAGCACGCCGTTGATCGCTTCGGCCTTGGGATTGACCGGCATGATCGGGCCTTTGAAGCCGCCGGCGAGCAGGTTCTCAGCAATCACCGCGCCGATCGACTTCGGCTTCTGGCTGGCACCGATCAGAGCAATGCTCTTGGGATGAAACAAAGCATCAAGGTTGCGGGTCGTCATGCATCGCGCCTCATTGGGGGGTTTGCGGGCCTGTTAAACCTCTGACCTGGGGATTGCCAGTCAGTCAGTGTGGGCCGAATTGTCTCGCCACAGCGTCACGCACGCTGTCCTGGTGGCGTGCCACAACATCGCCACGAATGCCCGGGACGACGCTGCCAAAATGAACATGGTCGACGACTGTAAGACCGCAGACGGCTGACACATGTTCGTCAAACAGTGTGCGGACCGCCTCCCAGGCGCCGGTTTTCCGCACCCATTCCGACGGCGCCCCCGATGCCGTGAAACTGATCAGCTTGCGCCCCGTCAGCAGCGGCTCGTTGCCCGCCTTGCCTTTTCCATAGGCAAAACCATAGCCGAAGACGCGATCGAGATAGCCCTTCAGCATCGCCGGCGGGGAGTTGAGCCAGAACGGATAAAACAGCGCAAACACATCGGTATCGGCCAGCAGAAGGCGCTCGGCCACGACATCGGGGCGGGGCGCATAGCCGGCCGCGGACGGAATCTCGTCGGCCTTCAGGCAAGGATCGAACGCCATGCCATAGAGGTCGCGCATGATTGTTTTATGTCCGAGCGCTTCGGCGGCCTCGGCATAGGCCACCGCCAACGACGAGACGAAACTGCGCGGATTGGGGTGGGCAATGATCAGGGCGTGCTGCATGGTCGAATTCCCTCCAGGGGCGCGCTGTTGTGGAAGCCGGGGCCGCCAAACGCATTGCGCATTGTCAAATTACTCCCGCGACGGGGGCAGCGAGACTCAGGTTCTTCCTGTATTTGAACCCCGAATTCCCTTAAGAGGAGGCCCCGGTGATGCCCACAGGCGAAATTGCCTGGAGGGCTTGCCCTGCGGCAATATGCTGCCACAGTGTGGGGATAGGAATTCAAGCGGGTTGTCTCAACCCGGAACAGCAGGATGGAAGTGCCATGGCAAACGAAGACGTCAAGAAGCTGTCGGACGACGTGGGTGAGTTGAAAGCCGGCTTCTCGCGCATCGCCGAGACCCTGTCGGACCTCGTGCGCCAGCGCGGCCAGGAAGCCAAAGCCCGCCTC
>NZ_JBWZET010000365.1:0-2045 GCF_056722145.1 Rhizomicrobium sp.
GACCCGTCGGTGATGTTGAGCGCGGCCTTGGCGAGAATGACCTGGCGAAATGCATCGTCGGTCAGCAAGTAATTGGGCGTCGCGCTTCCGAAACCCCAGAACACGCCATGGCCGAACGTGTCGGCACCGGTGGCAGCGGAGAAGCCGAGATAGTCTCCGCCTGGAACGTAGATTGCGCGAGACGCCCCAACAATCCGCCCCCAGATGTCGAGGCCGAATCCTTGCGCAGTGTCCACATTCCAGACGAAGTCGTAGAAGGCATCGAGGTCAACCTGCCGGTCGATGGCGTAGCCGAGCGCGTCGACCAGCGCGACGATGATCGGGCTGTTCGCATATTGCTTGAGCAGCGTCTGGCGCGAGTCGAAGAACCGTTCCGGGCCAGCCGCATCGTCCGTTCCACTGACGCCGAGCGGTTGGGCGGTGAGCGGGAACAGCATCATACGACGGTGACCGCAATGTGCGCCGCGTCAGTCGTGGGGATCTGGTTGATGTTGGCGGCGACACTGGCCGAGGTCGGCGTGGAAGTCGTGCCGATAGCGATGCTGATGATCCGCGCCCATGTACCAAGTGCGGCGATCGCGGTGGCAAAGCGCAAGGCATAGACCGTCGAGCCGATCCGGGCCGGCGCGCCTCCGTCGTCGCCGTTGAATGCGGCGGTGATCGCGCCCTGTATCAGCGCCGCGGCATCGGCGGGCACATCGGCGCTGCTGGCGATCGAGACCGCGAAGTAGATCGGGAGCGCCGACGCACGCTGGAACTTCACCGTGTAGCTGGGATAGGGCAGCGAATAGCCGTTGCTATCGGTCACGGTGATGGACGTGCTGCCAACCATGCCGCAGCCAGGCGACTTCTTCGACCAGATCGCCTGCGCCACGTCGGCATCGGCGCCGCCATAGACTGCGACGTAGAGGGAGTTGGCAGCCACAGAGACGCCGCCGATCGTCACCGACGAGCCGGTGCTATTCTCGGTCACATAGGCGTCGACGACGCCCGCCACGTTGAGCACAGCGCCGCGAATGGCCGGCAACATCCCGGCGGCATTGCTCGCGACCGAGGCTGCACGGCGCGCCTCGAACTCGGTGCGTGTTTCGGCGTCGCGGCCGATCGTGCCATCCGCAGGGTTGGTGATCGAATCCCACCCCGGAATTACCCGATAGATCGAATTCAGCGACCCGGCCGGGCAGGCAATCGCGCCGTTGTCGATCGCGGTGAAGGTGATCGACACGCTGCCGCCGGTTGGGATCGTGTCGCCGTTCACCGCCTGATAGATCGTGCCGTCGGTGGCCTTGGCGAGAGAGCCGGCCGGGATCACGGTGCCCGCCGCGCCGGCGCAGGTGCACGCCACCGTGGTCGGTTGAGAGCCGATACGGGCCAGATAATAGATGCGCGCGATCGCATCCTGCATCCGGCCATCGGCGTACGCAGGATCGACCTGGTTGACGTACTGCAGGAACAGGTCGTTCGACGCCGCCAGCGTGGCCGCCAGCGCGACGACAAGCTGGCCTTGCGGGGTTGCCGGGCTATCGTTCAGCGCGCCGCCGAACGCCGCCTGAAAGTCAGCCCAGAAGCCGGCCACAATGTCGCTCTCGGCGGGCAATGCGACGCCGGCCGTGGTGAATTCGGGCTGCGGGACGTTGCTGCCGCTCATAGACTGGCGCTCCCGCCCTTGAATTGCACTTGCCCCCCGATCGCCCGGGCTGTCACGGCAGTCAGAAAGACAGTCGCGCCCGTGACGCCTGGCACGAGTTCAGCGGCGGCGGTGAGCTTCTGTTTCAGCAACTGCACGGGCTGGAACTGGCCGAGGATTTGATCGGCGTAGGGCAGTCCACGAGTGGTATCGAAATAGCATTCGCCCGCCCAGACCTTGCACTCGCACGCCACGTCCTGCGCCTGTGAATAGGGCTCCGTCGCGACAGCGATGTTGCCGCCAGCATCGATGCAGAGATCGTTGGCGCTGCGGTCGAGGAGCAATGTTGAGGCCATAATCTAACCCTACACCGGAGTGCCGGTCTGGCCGGTGCCTGTGGTGACGCCGGAGTGCTTGT
>NZ_JBWZET010000366.1:0-36457 GCF_056722145.1 Rhizomicrobium sp.
CAGTGGTGATGCTGGCGGAATGCATCCTCTACAGCCTGTTCGGCGACGCCTTGCCCGCGATCGCCAACCGGCTGCCGAAAGCGCTGTGGCCCGAGTTGCGCGCAGCGGTCTATCTGTGGTCGGCCGCATTTTCCGCCGTTGTATGTGTTATCAGCGTGCTGGTTGCAGCGGTATTGGTGTGGTCAGCGCCGGAGCAGGCGTTGCTGGTGCTGACGACGGGTCTCGCCGTTTTCACCATGCGGGCGCAGCAGATGGGCCGGCGCATCTGCTATCTCGATGGAACCCGTGCGCTCGCTGTGGCTGGCGCCGTACTGTTCTCGGTCACGGTGTTCGCGCTGCTGATTGCGGCGAGGGCGGGCGGCCTGTTGTCGGACGGCGTCGCCATGGGCGTGTTCGCGCTCGGCTCGATGGCATCGTCGTCGGCATTGCTGTTGCGGCGCAGCGATTTCCGCAGGCCGAGCCGGCGCGTGATGTCGCTGGTCTGGATGCGGCTGTGGCGGATGGGGCGACCGCTGACTGTCGCTGCGATCAGCTATTGGGCGGCCAACATCGGCTTGATCCCGGTCGCGGCGGCGATGGTGGGGCGCGAGGCTGCGGGTGTTCTGCGCATCGTTCAGACGCTGACGAACCCGCTGTCGCAGTTCACCTCGATCATGACTTCGGTGGCGTTGCCGCCGGCCGCCCAACGTTTGCGGGCGCCCACGCGGCGGATGTTCGCGCGGGTTTCCGTGCGTTCGCTGATGTTGTTCGCCGTCATCGCTGCGGCGTATTCTCTGGCGTTGGTTTTGTACGGGCCGGCGCTGGTCGGTGTTCTTTTCCACGGCAAGTTGGCGGCAATCGATTGGGCCGTTCTTGGCGTCGCGTCGATCGCGGCATCGCTCGACATGATCAGTTCGGCGCTCGGCGTGCCGCTGCTGGCGATGGGACGAACGGCTTCGATCCTGCACGGACGCGTCGCCTCGCTGGTGGCGTTGGCGCTCGTGTTGCCGTTTGCGCTGCATCTTCCCGGCCTGATCGGGTTCGTTGCCATCACCGCAGGCAGCAATCTCGCCCAGGCGCTTGTTCTCGCCTACAGCCAGTCGCGCCAGTACCGTCGCTTGCCGCAGCGTTCTGAGGCTGCCGACGCATGACGTTGCGGAATGACTCTATGCAAGGCGTCGTGTTTCAATTGCTGTGTGCTCTCGCGGCCGATACAAGAGTCATGATTGAAATCTCCGGTCCAGGGGGACCGGATCGCGCAAGAGGTGACCCATGGGGGGCAGCGCGCTCCGCAGCGCTTTTGGGGTGGCGGCATTCGCCGCGATCATGATGAACACGGCTTCGGCGCAGACGGTGCCGCAGGTCCTGTCGACGGCCGAGCCCGACCTCGGCGTGCTCGAACGCGAGCGGCCCGGGTATGACGCCAAGGGCATTCCGCTCGGCGGTTTCCGCCTGTTTCCGTCGCTCGATCTCGCCGGCAGTTATGACGACAACGTCTATCGCCTTCCGACGGCGGTGTCGGATTGGTTCATGACGGTGTCGCCGGCGTTGGAATTGCGCTCCGACTGGGGCCGGCATTTCCTCGATCTGGCGGTGCATTCCGACACCTACAAATACGCCGATCAGGACAGCCAGGATTTGACCGATTGGGAAGTGAAGGGACGAGGGCGCTACGACATCTCCCACGCCGCCACGCTGTTCGCGAGTGCATCATATGGAGAATACCACGAGCTGTGGTCCTCGCCTGACAGCCTGATCAACCAATCATCGCCGAACCGCTTCTATCAGACCCACGTCACCGCCATGATCAACTACCAGCCGAGTTCGCTGGGAGTTTCGGTCGGCGGCATGTTCGATCGCTATCAATGGCTGAACACGCCGTTGGCGGGCGGTGGCGAGCTGTTCAATGCCGATCGCAATGAGGACAAGCTGGAAGGGTATCTGCGGGTCTTCTACGAGTTCTCGCCGGGGTATGCCGCCTTCGTGCGCGCCACCTTCAACGACCGCCAGTTCGACATGACGGCGGACCGCACCGGTGTCGATCGCGCCTCGCACGGCTATCGCTACGATGGCGGCGTCAACCTGGTGCTCAGCCATCTGGTGCGCGGTGAATTCTATGTCGGCTATTTGAAGCAGGATTTCGCGATCAATCCGGCGCAGCCGTTGTCCAACGTTTCCGGCGTCGACTACGGCGCGCAGCTCGACTGGTTCGCGACGCCGCTGTTGACGGTGCATCTGGCCGGCAACCGCCAGCTGTCGGATACGACGTTTGCCGGTATCTCCACCGAGGATGCCAAGCGCGTCGATCTCAGCGCCGATTACGAGATTCTGCGCGAGCTGATCGCCACCGTGCGCACGACCCTGATCGCGACGAAATACACCGGCAGCCCGTATAGCGACACCGCTTACGGCGCAGGCATCAAGATCGAATATCTCATCAACCGCTACGCCGCTGCGCATCTTGAATACGGCCTCGAACGGCGGACATCCAACCGCGTCCTCGGCGACTATACCGACAACACCATCAGCATCGGATTGGCTTTGCATGTGTGAGGGTTCCCGACATGGATAGGCAGATCGTTCCGTACCGGCCGCAGTGGCCCGCCACGCCTGTCCCGGTGGAGGATCCCGCTCCGGCGAGTTTCGAGCTTCACGATCTTCTTGGATTCCTGCGCATCCACCGCAAGCTGATCGGGGCAACGGTCGTGGCGGTGGTCGCCATTGCCATCGTCGCCGTTTATATGATGACGCCGATCTACACGGCCGATGCGACGGTCATCCTCGATCAGCGCAAGAACAACCTGACCGACGCCAATGCGGTGCTCTCCGGCCTTCCGTCCGACACCACCACGATGGAAACGCAGATCCAGGTCTTGAAATCGACGGCACTTGCCAATCGCGTCATCGACGCGCTGAAGCTTGACACCGATGCCGAGTTCAATGGTGCGCCCGGCGACGGCTGGTTCGGTGGATTGACGCAGTCGGTAAAAGGCATGTTGGGCGCCGCACGGCCCGCCAATGTTCCCAATCGGATGGAAATGGCGACCAAGCTGCTCGATCACGTTCAGGCGAACCCGGTCGGTCTTTCCACGGCGTTGAAGATTTCGGCGAGCGACGCCGATCCGGGCAAGGCGGCGGCCATCGCCAACGCCTTCGCCCAGGCTTATGTCGATGACCAGCTCAACGCCAAGCTGGAAGCGACCCATCGCGCCACGGAATGGCTGACGGCGCGGGCGACGGAGCTGTCGAAGAAGGCGCAGACCGCCGAAGCCGCCGTTCAGCTCTACAAGGCGGAGAATAACATCACCACGACCGGCAACGGTCAGTCGGTGGTTGATCAGCAGATCAACGACGTCAACGGCCAGCTCGTGGCCGCCCGCGCCGATTACGGCGTCAAGCGCGCGACATATGTCCAGCTGTCGCGTCTGGCGCAGAGCGGGCAGGCGGCCAATGCGGCGCAGGTGATCGCCTCGCCGGTGATCACGACATTGCGTGCGCAGCAGTCGCAGATGGCGGGCCAGTTGGCGCAGATGGAGTCGAAATACGGCCCGCGGCATCCCAAGATCCTCGACATGCGGGCCGAGATCGACAAGCTCGACGACCGTATCGCGCAGGAGGTTCAGCGCCAGGTCGCTGCCGCGCGCACCGAAATGGACGTCGCCGGCGCCCATGTCGGCTCGCTGCAGGAAAGTCTTCAGCAGGCGGAAAATCGCGGTGCCGGGCAGAACCAGGCCTCGGTGAAACTGACGGCGCTGCAGTCGGACGCCGCAACCGCACGCACGATGTACGAGGCGGTGCTGGCGCGTCTCAGCCAGATCCAGGGCCAGGAGCAGATCGAGATGGCCGATGCACGGATCGTCTCGCTGGCGGATGTTCCGGTGGCGCCGAGTTTTCCTCAGAAGACGCGCACTGTCCTGCTCGCCATTCCGGTCGGCCTGATCCTGGGGCTGTTCCTGGCGGCGATGAAAGACAGGTTGCACAACGGATTTCGCACCGCATCACAGGTTGAAACGACGTTCGGTGTTCCTGTGCTCGGGGTAATCCCGGATGCGCCGGGCAAAGAGTTCGACAAGCCCTCCGATATGGTGGTGCGCATGCCCGCCTCGGGGTACAGCGAGGCCATACGACGATTGCACATCGGCTTGTCCGGGCGCGAACGGCGCAATCGCGTGGTGGCGGTCTCGTCGGCGCTGCCGGGAGAGGGCAAGTCGACCTTGGTCGTCAGCATGGCGCGCAGTTCGGTGGAGCGGGGACATTCGACCGTGATCGTCGACCTCGATTTGCGCCGTTCCCAGATCGCCAAGATCCTCGGCGTGCGGAATGTGCGCCCCAATCTCGCCGACCTGCTGGCGGGGCGCGAACCGCTCGAGCGTTGTCTCGTCAAGGACAACCATTCGAACGCGATGGCGCTCGTGTGTTCCGGAACGCCGTCGTTTCCGGCGGAAATCCTGTCGTCTCCGCGTGTGGCGGAACTGATTGCGCGGCTGCGCGAGCGATACGAAGTTGTCCTGATCGATACCCCGCCGCTGTTGCCGGTCAGCGATACCAAAATCATCGGCCGCTTGGCCGATTCGATTGTGATGGCGGTTCGCTGGGAAAAGACCCCGCAGGGTGCGGTCGCCAATGCCCTGCGTGAAGTGGCCGAAATCGGTACGCCTTTGGCCGGCGTCGTGCTGGTGCGGGCGAATGGCGAACGCTTCCGCTACTACGCCTACGGCAGCAACTCGGAATACGATTCGTATTACCGCGCCTGACGGCCGGCGTTCTGCCTTGTTTCCGGGCAGTGCGACCAAACGAGCCCCCGTCGATTGTCACAACGGGCTCGGTCAATCCGCAAACCTTCGATGTCGCATGGCCAATGTGTCGCGCACTGCGACCATCTTGCCTAAGTTCGTATCTGGTACCGCCATTTGTTTTGGATCGTTACAAAAGAGTTTTGGTTCGGTCGTGGTAAATCGCTGTTATTACGAATAATCAGTGTGCTGCCTTCATTGATAACGAATCGCATCTGGCTGCGTCACGTCAATTGAGCGACGTTTTTGCGCAGTAAGTCCTGCAAACAGATGCGCACAATTCGCCGCAATTGCATTTCTACGGATTCAATCCTCGTCAAGTTCGCACTCCTAGTCTCGTTCATCGTGGTGTTCGCGGGCCTCGGCGCCTGCAGCCACGTCGAACCGAGAACCAGGGAGTTCAATGTGGCGACGCTGACGGGACCTAATGGCGGCTATTACCTCAATGGCTGGTACACGACGACGAATGCGTGGGGATCTGCGGACCTCACCTACGGCACAGACTACACCATCACCGGAACCTACGATCCGACCAACATCACCAAGGGTGTGTCGTTTACGTGGAATTTCGGGGCTCTACCCACCAACCCGGATGCCTACAACATCTTGGCCTATCCGAGCATCAATTACGGCCAGGATCCTTGGGAGACGACGGTTGATCCGGCGGAAGCACCGTTCCCGCTGAAGGTTTCCGACATCACCAAATTCGACGCGAGCTATAGCGTGACCTTCGGCGGCCAGTCGCAGGGATACGATGTGGCCTTCGACATGTATGTATCGAGCAACCCGACCGGCGGCGAATCCGCGATAACCGACGAGATCATGGTGTGGATGCATACCGGCGGGTTCAATCCCGGAACACCGGTCGCGTCCTATACCGACGGCCACGGCAATACGGGTGGCATCTATAACTTCTGGTCCGACGGTCTGGGCTGGGAATACAGCGCCTTCCTGACCAACAGCGACCTGCCGAGCGGCACGATCGACATCGCCGGCCTCCTGAAGAAGCTTCAGAGCATGGGAATCATCAGCGCTTCGGAATATGTCGAGAAGATCGACATCGGCGCCGAAGTGGCGGCCGGTTCCGGCTCGATGACGATCAACAACGTCGGCTATGATATCGCGACGACGAGCGGCGGCGAACAGATCATCGGCACGCCGAATAGCGGCACCACGACGACGCCCCCGCCGGTCGTCACCCCGCCGCCGGTCGTGACGCCGCCGCCGGTGGTCACGCCGCCCGCGACGACCGTGAACCGTTCGCTCGAGCCCGACCTCAACAAGGACGGCTACGCCGACATCCTGTTCCAGGACGCCGCAGGCGACGTCAAGCTGTGGACGATGAACGGCGTTACCCGCAGCACCTACAATGTCATCGGCACGGCGGCGTCGTCGTCGCAGAAGCTGGTTTGCGCCGCAGATTTCGACGGTGATGGCAACAAGGACATCCTGTTCCAGAACAGCAACGGCCAGGCCGTGGTGTGGTTCATGAATGGCACCGGCATCAAGAGCACGGCAAATCTGGGGACCAATCCCGGCTCGGCATGGAAGATCATCTCGGTCGGCGATTTCAACGGCGACTACAAGGCCGACGTGCTGCTGCAGAACACCTCCACCGGTCAGGCGATGGTGTGGCTGGTGAACGGCAGCTCGGTGACGAGTTCGGCGACGCTGGGCACCAGCCCGGGCACGAAGTGGAAAGTGATCGGTGCCGGCGACGTCAACGCCAACAACAAGTCGGACGTCATCTGGCAGAACACCTCCACCGGCCAGGTCATGATCTACACCATGAACGGCACTTCGGTGACGTCGAAGACGACGGTCGCGACCAATCCGGGCTCGGCATGGAAGGCGATCGGAACCGGCGACCTCAACGGTGACGGCGACTCCGACATCGTGTTCCAGAACGCCAGCGGTCAAGTGCGCGTCTGGCAGATGAACGGCACCACCATCACCAAGGACACGACCATCAGCACCAATCCGGGCAGCGCCTGGTCGGCAATCGGTTGTGAAGACTTCAACAACGACGGCAAGGACGACATTCTGTTCCAGAACAAGTCCACCGGCGCAGTGATGGCGTGGACCATGAACGGTGCATCCATCCTGTCGCAGGGTTCGGTCGGCAATCCCGACCTCGGCTGGGTTGCAGCGGTCGGCGGTTGACCAAACTGTAACGACAGAATTTCAGCGGCAGGTCCGACACGTTCGGGCCTGCCGTTGTCGTTGGCACTTGCTTCAAATCAAGAAATGTGGAGAGTACGTACGAAGAAACGGCCGCATGCGGGCGGGGCTTTGAGCGAGAAACATCCAATGTTCGCCGGCGTTAGGGCCGCCCTTATGGCGGCGATGGTTCTTGTATCGGCGCTTGCGCCAGTATCGGCCGATGACATGAAGCCGGTGCAGACCGCAGCGATTACACCTCATGCGACGCCTGCCGACGACGAACGCTATACGCTCGGCAGCGGCGACAAGGTCAAGGTTACCGTCTACGGCGAAGAAGATCTCAGTGGTGAGTTCACGGTTGACGGCTCCGGGCACGTCCAGCTGCCGCTGGTCGGGCAGGTGAAGGCGGCCGGGCTCAACACGCACCAGTTGGTCTCCGAGGTGACGACGGCGCTGCAGAACGGCTATCTGAAGGACCCCAAGGTCAGCATTCAGGTGCTGAACTACCGTCCGTTTTACATCATGGGAGAGGTCAACAAGCCCGGCGAGTACCCGTTCGAGAACGGTCTTACCGTGTTGCGCGCGGTGGCGCTGGCGGGCGGTTACACCTATCGTGCCAACGACGGCAAGGTCTATGTCCGACGGGTCAACGAGACCGAGGAAAACGCCATGCCGGCGGACTCGACGACCCGCATATATCCTGGCGATATCGTGCGGGTCCCCGAGCGGATTTTCTGATCAGACCACGGCGTGCCAGTTCGTTCCGGCGCTGGCGAGGGTCGTCTTCGACAGCACGGCGAATCCGTTCATCGTCCAGATCATCGCTTCTCCTGAACTGTTCTGGAACAGGATGTCGTCGTGGCCGTCGCCGTTGAAATCGCGCGCGCCGACCGCCTGCCACCCGGCACCGGGGTTGCCGCTGAGATCGCTTCCGGCCGCGATCGTCGTGCCGTCCATCTCCCAGATGCGGACTGTGCCGTTGGTGTTCTGCAGCAGGATATCGGAATTGCCGTCGTCATTGAAATCGCCGGTGCCGACCACATGCCAGTTCGGTCCCGGATTGGCGGACAAAGTGGTTTTTGACGCGACGGTGATGCCGTCCATCGTCCAAACCTGCACCTGGCCGGTGGCGGCGTTCTGCCAGACGATGTCCGACTTGCCGCTGCCGTCGAAGTCGCCGGCTGTGATGACGTCCCAATTGGCGCCGGGGCTGGCATAGGATGTCGCCCATTTGACGTTGGTGCCGTCCATCAGCCAGATTTTCGCGGCGCCGGTGGCATTGTCGCGCCACAGGATGTCGGCGGTCTGATCGCCATCGAAATCTCCGGCCCCGATCACTTGCCACGACGATCCGGGATTGAAGCCGGGCGCTGCGGTCGATACACGCGTCAATCCGTTCATCGTCCAGATGTAGGGCTGGCCGTTTTCGTCCTGCAGCAGCAGGTCGGGCTTGCCGTCGCCGGTGAAATCCGCCGCCGTCACGACGCTCAGGGTGTTCGACACGTTTCCCAACGTACCGCTCGAACCGAGCCTGGTTGCGCCGTTCATGGTCCAGATCATCGCTTGACCGGAGTCGTTCGCCCACACGACGTCGGAGCGGCCGTCGCCGTTGAAGTCGTTGGCGAGAACGCCGGCGGCAAGGCCGTTGCCTGGCGTTCCGCCGCCGGATCCGCCACTGGTGTCACCGCCCGAGCTCGAGCCGGAGCCCGATCCTGAACCGGAGCCGGAACTCGAGCCGGACGATACCGGGGACGTGCCGCTACCGTCGATCAGGACTTCGGAACCGCCGCCGGGTTGGACGTCGAGCTGCAGCTTGTTGATGGTGAGCGAACCGCTCCCCGCCGCAACTTCGGCACCGAGCTGGATATTGCTGATGTATTCGTTGCCGCTGATGATGCCGATGGTTTTCAACTTCTGCATGATCGCCTTGATGTCGATCGTGCCGCTTGGATCATCGGCATTGGTCAGGACGGCGGTGTAGGTGAAATGCAGACCGCTTTCATAGACGGGGTAGGAATAGATCTGGCCCGAATAGTTCGCATCGGAAAACGATCCGACCGGCGCGCCCGCAGGGTCCCAGCCGCCGTCGTGCACCCACACCATCACTTCATTGGTTATGGAGCGCGCGCCCCCGCCGGGCGACGAGGTGAGGTACATCTCGAACGCGACATTGTAGCCATCGGTGACGCCGCCGAATGCGACGTTGTAATTGACCTGGAATTTGGAAAGGTTTGCGATCGATAGCGGGAACGGTTTTGCTTCGGACGGCAGTGATGTGGACCATGCATCCTGCCCGAATCCGACGTTGGGGAAAGCGTGGACCCAATAATAGCCGTCGGCGGGGAGCGACCCGAAGTTCCACGAGTACTTCAATCCCGATGTCGGATTCGCCGCATCGTAGGTTCCGTTGAGGACATAGCCGAGATCGAGAATGCTTGTGTCCCAGATGTTGTTCTGGATGTACCAGCCGTTGAGGTCGTATTCGCCGTCGGCGCCGCCGAGAGTTGCCATTTCTTGTTTTCCTCTTGAGTTGAGTCCCCGTCGCGCGCCGCCTTTCTAGCGGCCGGATGTTGTTCTGCTGGTGACAAAGATAAGAGAAGCAATGGCCTGAATGGCGCGCAAAAACAGCGTACGCGGACGAAATGGCACACGCTTCCTCAGCGTCACCCGCTCGCGGTCGCTGCTTCGTCTCGACATTGCTCGTGCATGGTATTGAGTTGAAACGATTAGCCTCTATTGTATTTTTGCGTGGTTGCTGAAGGGGTGCTGCCGTGTTTTCGAACGATCCAATGTCCCACTCGTCATCGGCAAGTTGCGGGGCAATCGTTCCGCTGCGAGAGCATGGTCTAAGCGACAGTTGGGCGACGGTACGCCAACCGGTTCGACAGTGGCCGACGAATTGAGCGACCAGGAGCCGGCAAATGAATGAAGGAACGGAGCGGGCAGCGTTCGGCTTGCGCATCAATTCGCGCGCCGTGTTGGTGGCAGGATTGGCGCTGGCGTTGGCGGGAGCGTTTGCGCTCGCCGTTCCGGCCTGGAAAGCGGACCGTGATTCGTTGATCCGGCTGTTGCATTTCTGGCTGGTTACCGTTCAGGGCGATGACTCCTGGAAGCCCATGCGCGCAGCCTATGCGTGGTTCGCGGCGGGGCACGGCGAGACCATTTACCGTCATGTGCTGTTCGACCAGCACATCAAGTTCCAGTATCCGCCATGCAGCCTGTTGCTGTTTGCGATACCGCAGGTCCTGCACTTCAACGTCAGCGATCGCGAGTTGAATCTTATTGGCTGGTGGTCGGTGGTGGTCGAAGCGGTCGCAACTGGCGCCTTGACGCTTGCGGCGACGCGCGACTGGCCGGAACGCCGGCTGCGCTGGGCGGCGGCATTCGTTTCGGCGGTGCTGGCGATGACGTTTTATCCTGTGTTGTGGGCCTACAAGGAAGGGCAGATACAGCTTTGGTTTACGGCGCTGTTCGCGCTCGCGTCGCTGGCGTGGCTGCGCGGACATAGGCGCACGTCGGGCGTGCTGATCGGGCTCACCTGCATCGCCAAGCCGCAGTTCTTCGTGTTTTTGTTATGGGCGTTATTGCGCAGGCAGTGGGGTTTCGCCGCTGCGATGGGCGTCGTGGTGGCAACTTTCCTCGGCGCATCGCTTGCCGTGTTCGGCTGGGCGAACCATGTCGATTACGTCGCCGCATTGTCCTTCATGTCGCAGCACGGCGAGTCGTTCGTGCGAAATTATTCGGTCAACGGCGTGATGCACCGCCTGCTCGGCAATGGCTACGCGCTGGAGTTCGTGCCCCGCTGGTACGCGCCGTACCATCCGGTGGTGTATTGGGCGACACTTGTTACGTCAATGGTGCTGATCGGCTTCGCCTTGTTCTGGCGTCGGAGCCGGCCGGCGAACCTGTTCGACTTCTTCATTGCGGCCTTGTCGCTGACGATGGCATCGCCGATTGTTTGGGAACACCATTACGGCGTGCTGCCGCCGATGTTCGTCATGCTCGCGATCATGTTGGCCCGTCGTGAGCATCGCGCCGCTGTACCGGCTATCGCGTTATTCCTCGCGTTTTTGGCCTGCGATATCATCCTGCCGCCGATCGCCTCAATCATCAGCGGTCCGGCGAGCCTGCTGCAGGCGCCGATGTTCTTCGGCGCATTGACGGTGCTGGTGCTGCTCTATCGGATGCGCGACGAATATTCAGAGCCGGACGAATATGCGGCGGCGATACAGCATGTAGCCGAACAGCCAGCATACGAGGGTGTAGGCGAACGCGCACAGCAGCGATCCGAACGGGCCGGGAGCCAGGCGCTGGAAGACCTCGATGCCGACCCAGCGGTACGGATCGGCGTGGAGGACCGCCTTGAACAGGGCTTGCGTCGTGATCAGCAGTTCTGAAAACAGATAAACCGCCAGCGGGTTCTTGCCGAGAATTTCGAAGAAGCCGCTGCGGACGGGCAGGCGTGCCACGTCGAGCACGGAAACCAGCGATGCCAGCAGCACCAAGTCGAGGCCGATGGTGACCAGCACGAAGCTGTCGCTCCACAGTTTCTTCGACAGCGGGAACCAGGCGCTGACGAACAGGCCGGTGATCGCCAGCGCCACGCCGCCGAACGCGACCACCTGCATGCGTCCCATGGTCGGGCGCGCCGCGACGATGAAGCGGGTCGCGAGATAGCCGGCCAGCACGTTCACCGTTGCCGGCAGCGTTCCGAGCAGTCCTTCCGGCTCGAAGCCGTCGTCCCAGCGGTAGATATGGCTCTGGGGTATGAGGAAGCGGTCCACCACCGAACCGAAATTGTTCGCCTTGTCGAATGCCATGCCCGGCGCCGCACAAAATACCAGCACGGCCCAATAGGCGATCAGGATGATGGCGCATGCGACGACGATTTGGCGCGGCTTGAGGAAACGCACCGCAACCGCCGCCAGCGCGTAGCACATCGCCAGCCGCTGCAACACGCCCAAGAAGCGCGTGTCGGCGAACGAAAAGAGCTTGAAGTGGTCGCCGGGCATCAGTTTCACGAACGGATACCAGAACATCAAAAAGCCGATCAGGAACAGCAGGGCAGCGCGCCGGATGCTGCGGCCGAGGAATTCCGGCGTCGTCATCGGGCGAGCGAGCACGAACACCAGCGCACTGCCCATCGCGAACAGGAATGACGGAAACACGAAATCGGCCAGGGTAAAGCCGAACCATTCGGCGTGCACCAGGAACGGCCACGGCTTGGCACCGGCGCCGGGGGTGTTGACCAGGATCATCAGGAAAATGGTCAGGCCGCGGAAGGCATCAAGCGCGGCGAAGCGGGGTTTCTCGGTCATGGCGCACTCGTAGCAATTGCAGGTGCCGGCTCACGTCGGCAAGCGTGGCGCGGGGAGAGTCGCCCGTCGCGATCCTGCCATTCTCCCACCGAATGCGGTCCGCCGGGAAGCGGGCGGCGTCGCGCGCGAAGCGTGTCATTGCCGCACGGGCTTCAGTGCACCACGCGATAGAGCCGTGCGAACCCGTTGTCCGCCACCACCCGGGTGTCCGGGAGCGGGGTGTCGCCAAGATCGGCGTTGAGCAGCAGCACGTAATCGAAGCGCTTCGGCCAGCCGATCAGGTAATGGTCATAGGTCCGGGTCAGCGGTTCGTTGATGTCCTCGATGAAGGGAATGCCCGAGGAATACACGGCCTTGTCCTGGTAAGGCGGTGTGACGGCGAGCGGCTGCTGACCCGGCACGGTGAAAAGCGTCGGAATGAAGACCTGCCGCCACATCACTGCCAGCGAGGCATAATGGCGTTCCGAGGCACAGCGCCCGCCGGGAAAACCCGCCAGCAGACGGCCGAGCGGGGCGCCGGTGCTTTCATCCCAGCGCTGCTGCAAAACCATCACCGAGGCGCCCGGCGGCAAGGTGCTTGTCACCGCTTTCAACTGGTCGAGATCGGCGCTCCGCAGCTGCCAGATCCAGCCGATCGAGCCGATGCGCAGGAGGGCGGCGGCGATGAGAAGGACTGCGACCGCCGCGTTTTGCCGCCGCGTCGCGAAGATCGGCCGGACCGCCGCCAGCGCGATCAGCGCCGCCATTTCGGGAAAGCGGATGACCAGCGCGCCGCCGTCGCCGAGATTCATCGGCAGGAACGGCGAAAGCAGTTCCAGGGCGCCGGCGATCAGCAACAGCCCGGCATGAAGTGCGATCCGCCGTTTGATTGCGGCCCAGGCGATCACGCCGAACAGCGGCAGCGCCAGCAGCACATCGAGCGCCGCCTTGTAGCTCAGCACCGGTGACAGCAGCACCAGTCCGATCGTCTTGGGACTGAAGGTTACGTCGGGCTGCTGCCAATACATCAACGAATGGTGGGTGCCGTGGGCGCCCGGCAGCGTTGGTGCGAGCAACAGGAACAGCGCGACGGGAATCGTGCAGGCAATTCCGTACTGCACGATCCGCCAAACCGCGGGTCTCAGGAAATCGCGGCTGAGCGGCCATCGCGGCAATTTCGGCCCCAGCGCCAATCCGGCGAGCAGCAGCAGGAAGAACAGCGCGCCGAACGGATGGATCAGCAAAAGCACGGCGGCGCAGGCCATGATGGCAACGAGCCGAACCGGTGTCGTGCGATTGAGCACGCGCCACAGAAGCGCGATCGCCGCCAGCGCCGCCGCGAGGCCGATCTGATAGGAGATGAGGCCGGTCACCGCGGTCGTGCTCCACAGGATGGCGATGCCGGCGAGCGGCCACCAGCCGAGGCGCCCGAACAGGCGCTTGTTCAGCCACAGCGCAGCGAGCGGCGGAGCAAAGAACATCGCCAGCAACAGCACTTTGCCGACCGCTTCGATCGACATCACGCACGCCAGCGTCGTACCGATGAGATCGACGAAAATGTTGGTGGCGGCCTGGCTCCAGCGCGCTTCGTAGATGCCGGATAGCGGCGCGTGATCGAGCCCGCCGGACAGCAGCCAGATGCGTGTCAGGTGATTGGGCACGTCCATCACCGGCGGCAGGCTGACGACGAGAAAAGGAAGCGCGGCAATCACCCATACGGTGGCGATGATGGCGATACGCAATCGCGCCGCCGGCGCGGTAGCCTCATGCCGGCGGACGTTTTCGTAGTCTGCAACCGCCACGCAAGGTCCTTCCGCCGCGACAGGAGAGGTTTCCGGCCTCACTGTATCGGCGAGGCCGGAAACCTCATTAACAAAGGACACGGAACGCGCGCAAGGACGGCGCCAACACAACGTGTCCTACAAAATGCATTGTCGCTTCGCCAACACGCCCGAAAATCTGCTCTTGCGCGTGGTGACGAAAGGGAACATGCGCGCGAGTTTCTGATCCGGCATAGGGATGCGCTTGTCGTCGGCATCGGTGCGCCGGTGCGGAGAAATCGTTTGCATGATCATCGGCGGTCAGGGATTTGGATCGCGATCGAACGAGCCGATGCGGTTGTTCTCGACCCGCTTCATCTCGAATTCGAGCCGGTCGTTGGGCTGCACGTTGATGATGTCGTGCTCGGTCTCATCCATCGATCCGCCGTCGACGCCGTTCGAGAAAGTGCCTTTGCGGGCGTCGTCCTAAGCCGATCGGCGCACCGGCGGAAAATAGTATTACTAATGTCGCCAGGCGATGGAGGACCTGCGGCGCGGTTCACGGTGACCATGCCACTTCTAACCGGTGCGGCGGTTTGCTGCATGACGTATAAAACCGGTGTCGTGAAGCGTCTTACAAGGCAGGTACAAGGCAGGTAGAAGTCGCGGATTTGTCGGTATAGTTCACCAATGGTAAGGCGCATTCGCAAACCATCGGTGACCAAATACACCGCAACGGATGCCGATCGGGAAGCATAAGTCTATTGAAATCAAGGCCGTAACATATCATCCAAATGGCTGGATTTATGGCCTGATCGCGGCGAATGGCTTATGTTTTCGCCCATGAGATCGGTTGGTGCATGCTCTAAGCGATGATTGGACGTCTCCTTCGAGAACACCGACCTAACTGACGAGGCGCTCAACACGCCTCGTCTTTTTTTCCGCTTAGAAAATTCGTCGCAGCCAGACCTGGTTGAAGCGGCGGTCTATGCCCGTTTGCTGCCCTACTTTTGGGCATAGTCGCAGGTCGAGCGGCGGCAAGCGTCGCCATACGACGGGGGATCGCATATGGGCCACACCACGCTGTCACGCCGGTCATTGATTGGCGTTCTCGCTGCTGCGCCGCTGGCCGGCTGGGCTGAACCGTCCGCGGAGCCCGCGGTGACGACGGCCACGACCGACCACACCCTGCTCACGGTCGGTGTCATGCTCGACGGCAAGGGACCGTTCCGCTTTATTGTCGACACTGGCGCCGATCGCAGCGTGATATCGGATGCAGTGGCGCGCGAGCTTGGGCAGACGGGAGCGAACGCGGTGCTGGTGGAAGGCGTCGTGCGCACCATTCCGGCGCCGATCGTGCGCATCGGCAGTCTGGTTTCCGGGCCGATCGAGCGCACCGCTCTCGACGTACCGGTATTGCCGCGCGAACACCTCAAGGCCGACGGCTATCTTGGCCTCGACGTTATCAACGGCTATCGCCTGTCGCTGGATTTCGTGCATAGTGAACTGCGGCTGATGGATCCGCGCTCCTCGATGGCGGTGGGCCGCGATGCACCGCGCGAAATTCCGGTGCGACTTTCGGGCAACGCTGGGCATCTGCGCGCCTTCAATTGCGCCATCGACGGCGTGCGGTCCGTCGCGTTCGTCGATACCGGCGCCGAAATTTCGGTCGGCAATGCCAAACTTTTCTCGGCCTTGACCGAGAGGGATGCGGGCTATGCCGTGAAGGAGGTCGTCGCACTGACCGGTGTCACCGGCGGCATGGTGGATGGCCGCGTCACCACGCTCAAACGGACCTGTATCGGGGATGTGATCGTCAACCAGAGCCGCATTGCCATCGCCGATCTGCAGATCTTCCGCTTGTGGGGTCTCGAAGACCGCCCGGCGCTGTTGATCGGCATGAACTGGCTGCGGCGCTTCAACCGCGTCGCCATCGACTACGGCCGCAAGGAAATCCGATTTGACATGGCCTCACGCGTTCGCGACGAGGACAAGCAGCCGTGCGTGCCGTCGAGCGGTGGCTGCCGCTATTTGATCGGCTCGCCGAACACGATTCCGCGTCCGTCGGTGGCGATGTAGACCCGGCCGAACACGGTCTTGTCGGCCGCCACCCGGCGGAAGGCGCGATTGTATTCGTGGCCGCCGTCGTTGATGCGTTGCCAGCTCTTGCCGTTATCGAGCGAGCGGAAAATTGCCGTCGTGTCGCCCTGGGTGCCGATCGCGAACAGCGTCATGTCGCGGGCGTTCGGGGCGGCTTTGCCGAAATCCATGTGACGGACAACGATGCCGCCGTCGACCGTGGTGAAATGCTTGCCGCCGTCGGTGGAGTGGTACAGCGCCTGGCTGCCGATGAACCACAGATCGCCCTTCTTGCCCGGTGTCGCCAGCAATGGATTGATGTCCTCGCGGCGCGTCGGTTCGACGGTGCGCAGGCCTTCCGGCAGTCCGGCCGTCTTTTCCGCCTTGAAGCTGCGGGCGCCGTCGCTCGAGACGTAAAGCGCGCCGGTGTCGTAATCGAGCGCATAGAAGCGGCTCGCATCGGCGCGGTCGGCAATGAGCCAGCCGTGGTGGGCCGGCAGGCCGGTGATCGTCGTCCACGTCTTACCGCGATTTGCGGTCACGACCGGTTCCGGCGTCATCACCACGAACGTCTTGCCGTCGGCCGAGACGATGATGTTCGCATCGATGTAGGGATCGCCGTAATTATAGCCGATCTTGTCCTGCGGGATTTCGATATAGCCCGCTGGCACCGGCGCCTTGAGACCGGTCCAGGTTTTGCCGAAGTCGGTTGAATAGGCGAGGGTGTAGCTGACCGGGCGGTTGTGCTTGGAATGGGTGCCGCTGCGCACCACCACATTCGGCGCCTTCTCGGCGTAGTCGATGGTGTTGGTGTTGGTGAACATCGGATCGGAGGTGATCGGCGGCGAGACCGCAAGATCAGTGTGCACGAAGCCGCCGATGTCGCCAAAGCCCGAGATCAGCGGCGCGCCCTTGGCCGGGCTCGACAGCGTGATCACGGCAGTCTGTTCCACGCCTTCCACCCACGGTGTCCAGTTCACGACCTTGCCGGCTTCGGACTCGCGAAGATTGCTCGTGCCGTAAACCGTGGCGCCGGTGGTGTAGCCGAGATGGTTTGAATCGAACGGATCGATGGCGAGCCCGGTGATCCACCAGCCAAACTCGGATTCCTTCTCGCCCCAATAGAGGAACGGCACCGACGACACGTCGCGCTGCGAAATTTCGCGCAGGCTGCGCCAATGCGCGCCGCCGTCACTGGAGCGATAGATGGTGTCGGGGCCGCTGTTGCCGCCGATGGTCGCGACCACCAGAGTGCCTTCGTGCTGGCGGTCGAGCGACAGCCCCATGAAGCCGCCTTTATCCGGCGAGATGTTGGTCCAGGCGTTCAGTTTGGTGTTGAGCTTGTAAACGGCGCCGTCGTTGACTGCCCATGGCCCCATGCTGTTGGCATAGGTGAGCGTCAGCGTGCCTTTGCCGTCGATCTGCGCCTGTCCGGGCACCAGGCTCGCGGGCGGTTCGTTGGGCACCGGCGCCCAGGTCCTGCCAGCATCGTCGGAGCGATAGAGGTGGTGCTCGCCGGGATCGGCAACCCCGACGAAAATCGTTTTGGACGCCACGCCCTTGCTGCCGCTCGCCGGATCGAACACGACAAAACTGAGGCCGGCATAGGGGCGGGCGTGGCTGTCTGGAATGCCGAGGCCGGACCGTGGGAAACTCGCGACTTTCGTCCAGGTCTTGCCGCGGTCGGTGGAACGCTGCAGCCCGTCGTAGCGCGAACCGAAATAGAGCAGCGAGGTGTCGTTGGGATCGACCGCCAGCCGCTCGCCGAGATCGCGGCCTTCTTCGTTGCCGCCCATGCGGAACGGCACCGGGATCACCTCCCAATGCTCGCCACGGTCGCTGGAGCGCAGGATCGCCGCCGGCAACGCGCGATAAGTGCCGACCGCCGCATAGACCACGTTGGCGTCGACCGGATCGGGCGCGAGGCTTTCGATGCCGCGGTAATTGGGATCGGGATTGCCGTCCTGGGTCGGCACCCACACCTTGGTGCGATCGTCCCAGCGATAGATGCCGCCCATGTCCGAGCGCAGATAGGCGAGGCCCTTTTCCACCGGGCTGAAGATCAGGCCGGGCATATAGCCGCCGCCGCCGACCTTCACGTTTTTCCAGACATAGTGCGAAGCGATATCGTCCGCCGCGCTGGCCGCAGCCACGCCGAAGAGGGCGGCAAGAACCGCGGCGGCGAAGCGCATCAGCATCGATCCAGACATTCCGCCACTCCGGCTTTGTTCGCTACGCATAAGTCATATAAATATACAGGCGACGCAATGCGCTTCTGGGGCTCTAGCATGCGACTCCGCCATCCGGCTCTTCTGATCATCGCCGCACTTCTCATGGTGGGCGCAGCCCATGCTAAGGGGCAACCGTTTACGCTCTGGTACGACCGGCCCGCCGCCGACTGGGAACACCATGGGCTGCCGATTGGCAATGGCGCGATGGGAGCGGTGCTCGCTGGCGGTGTTGTCGTCGACGACATCCAGTTCAACGAGAAAGCGCTGTGGACCGGAGGACCGGGCGCGCGCGGCTACGATTACGGCCTGCCGGCGCAGTCCTTGGCGGGTAAAGTCGCCCAGGTGCAGGCGTTACTCGCGCGCGACGTGCAGGCGAGGCCCGAGGATGTTGCCGCTCTTTTGGGGCATCCGAATACCTCCTATGGCGATTATCAGTCGTTCGGCAATCTCAAGCTGACGTTTGCCGATGGGGCGTTCACCGCCTATCGGCGGTGGCTGGATATCGCGACCGCAACCGCGCGAACGACCTATCGCGCCAACGGTGTCGCCTATCTGCGCGAGTATTTTGCTTCCTATCCCGCTCACGCCATCGTGATCCGGCTGACGGCCTCCAAGCCGGGGCGCATCAGCTTCACGGCGGCCCTGACCGCGCCGGACAATCGCACGGTGGAACGCATGGCCCATACGGGGCGTGTCACCGAACGTGGGGCGCTCAAGGACAACGGCCTCAAATACGAGGCCCAGGTGCAGGTGATCGCCGAGGGGGGCAGCCGCAGCGACAATCCCGATGGTTCGGTCACGGTCAAAGCGGCCGATAGCGCGACGCTGATCCTGTCCGCCGGGACCAATTACCGGATGCACTATCCGGAGTACCGCGGCCCCGATCCGCATGAAGCGGTGACGGCGCGGGTGGATGCGGCGGCGAAGACGCGATACGCCGATCTCGTGGCGGCGCATCGGAAGGACTACACGAGCCTGTTTTCGCGCGTCGGTCTCGATCTCGGCCAGCAGATGCCGGATGTGCCGACCGATGTGCTGGTGAAGAATTACGGCCATGGTGGCGCCGGCGATCGCGCGCTGGAAGCGCTGTTCTTCCAGTACGGCCGCTATCTCTTGATTGCCTCGTCGCGCGCCGGTTCGCTGCCGGCCAATCTGCAGGGCGTATGGAACGCCTCCGCGACGCCGCCGTGGAACGACGATTATCACGTCAACATCAATCTGCAGATGAACTACTGGCTGGCGGACGTGACCAATCTGGCCGACACCGAACAGCCGTATCTCGATTTCGTTGACGGCTTGATGCCGCCGGGGCGCGCCAGTGCCGAGCGCATTCTGGGCACCAAAGGCTGGGCGGTGTTTCTCAACACCAACATCTGGGGCTATAGCGGCGTGATCGCGTGGCCGACGGCGTTCTGGCAGCCGGAAGCGGGGGCCTGGCTTGCCTCGCAATACTACGACCATTATCGCTTCTCGCAGGATCGCGCCTTTCTCGAACACCGCGCCTATCCGGTGATGCAAGAGGCGGCCGAGGTGTGGCTCGCGGCGCTGGTCACCGATCCGCGCGACGGCAAGTTGGTGGTGTCGCCGTCCTATTCGCCGGAACATGGGCCGTTCTCGGCCGGCGCGGCAATGTCGCAACAGATCGTGTACGGACTATTCTCCGAAACCGCCGCGGCCGCCCGCATCGTCGGCGACAGCGCCACGGCCGACCGGCTCGATGCAGCGCTGGCGAAACTTGATCCCGGTCTCAGGATCGGCAAATGGGGCCAGTTGCAGGAGTGGAAAGCGGATTGGGACGATCCCAAAGACGAGCACCGCCACACATCGCATCTCTATGCTCTCTATCCCGGCACGCAGATTTCGCCGCTGACGACGCCGGCATTGGCCGATGCGGCGCGGGTATCGCTTAATGCCCGTGGCGATTCCACCACCAGCCATGGCGAGGCGGGGACGGGCTGGAGCAAGGCGTGGAAGGTCAACTTCTGGGCCCGCCTCGATGATGGCGATCGCGCCTACCGGCTGCTGGCGCAACTGCTCAAAGAAAACGCGATGCCCAATTTGTGGGACCAGTATGTCGGGCCGCCGTTCCAGATCGACGGCAATTTTGGCGCCACCGCCGGTATCGCCGAGATGCTGCTGCAAAGCCAGGGCGGCGTCATTGCGATCCTGCCCGCGTTGCCGAAGGCTTGGCCGGATGGTTCGGTGCGTGGGCTGCGCGCTCGCGGCGATGTCACCGTCGATATCGCTTGGCGCCATGGCCGAGTGCGGCGTTTCACGATCACGGCGGGTCGCACCGGCACGCTTACGCTGCGCAGTGCGATATTTGAGGGCCGTTTTGCGATCGCTACGGGACGGGGCGCGAATGCGAATTTGGTCGGCAGCGGAGCCGTCCGGCGGCTCAATGCTGTGGTCGCACAGCGCTATACGGTAACCGCTTTCTGAGCTGGCATTTTGCCACAATTGGGGCGAGGAGGGCGGTGATTGTCGGCGAGTGTTGCTCGTTCGCACGGCGCCCAACCTGGCGGTCTAGTTCGGCGGAAGAAAGCTCAGATTCAACGACTTATATTGGCGTTTCGTGAGCGTGCCGTCATGATACCGGTACCGCCAAACGGTGCTCATTTGTATAATTAAACATACACTGCTGCTCTTTTCGCACACATGGCGGAAATAAGGCGAAAGTGGCAGTACTGCGGCTTGTCGGTAAGCGCTGTCCATGATACCCCAGCAATTGTCAGAGATTTCCGGACCGGCCGTTGCCTCGGTTTCGGTCGCCCAGAAGTCTCTCAAGGTGCTGTAACCGTAGATGTGTGGGGCAGGGGAGCTCAGGCAAAACCAACCGGTCGACGATCTGCAAACAACAAACGCAGCGATGAACCGAAAGCCTGAGAGTTGTCCGCCAGACATCGCAATGGCGTCGCCATGGAGGTGCGAATTATCTGATCAATCGGACAAGTGCGTCCGGCAAGACGCCAATTTGGACCTGGGAGGGCCTTCGTGAAAAACCAATTCAAGAAAATCCTGCTCGGCGGCGCGGCCGTCGGCATGTTCGTGGTACCGGCGTTGGCGCAGCAGCAGACGGAAGTCGTGACCGTCACCGGCATTCGCGCCAGCTTGCAGTCGGCACAATCGATCAAACAGAACTCCGATCAGGTGGTGGATGCGATCACCGCCGTCGATATCGGCGCGCTTCCCGACCGCTCGGTCGCCGAAGCGCTGCAGCGTGTTCCGGGCGTTCAACTTACCCGTACCGACGCGTTGCGCGACCCGGTTCGCTACGGCGGCACCGGCAACGGGGTCTTCATCCGTGGCCTGTCCTGGGTGTCGGCCCTCACCAACGGCCGTGACACCTTCTCGGCCACCAACGGCCGGTCGCTGAGCTTTGCCGATATCTCCGCCGATCTGATGGCCGGCGTGGATGTCTACAAGAACCCCAGTTCCAAGATGATCGAAGGCTCCATCGGCGGGACCGTCGACCTCAAGACCCGCACGCCATTCGGCCAGGACGGTCTGGTGATGGCAGGTTCGGCAGACGTGACCTATGGCACGCTTTCGGACTCGGCGACCCCATCGGTCAACGTCCTGATCAGCAACCGCTGGAATACCAGCATCGGCGAACTCGGGGCGCTGGTTTCGGTCGACTATCAAGTCCAGAAGAACCGCACCAACAGCTTGTCGACCTCGCGCTATGACACGGCAGTGACACTGCCGTCCGGAGCGACCGCCTACAATCCGGACAGCGTCATCGGCTGGCGCTCGATCGACTGGACGCAGCAGCGCCTGGCGTTCGACGGCTCGTTCCAGTGGCGGCCGAATGACAAGTGGGAACTCACGGCAACGGCGATCTACACCAAGGCCGATCCCCACGAAGCCGAATACGCCGGGTCGATCAACATCGACCAGAGCTATTCGCCCAACTTCAAATACGGCCTCGTGGACGGTACCCAGACGTGGCTTGGCGGCACCCAGTCAAACGCCCAGTTCGTCGGCAACGACACCCGCGACGGCGTTCATCACAACAACAACGCCGACTATTCATTGAACGTGAAGTTCACCCCGAGCGATGCGCTGACGATCACTGCCGACCTTCAGTATTCGGAATCTCGGGCGTTCAACCGCAGCATGGCGACGTTCCTGAACGTCACCAACAACACCTGGCAGTATTTCGATTCGACGTGGTCGGGCGCGATCACCACGTTCCCGAGCGCCCCGGTTATCAATCCCAAGATCGATCTCAGCGGCGATTCGCCGAAGTTGAGCTTCTCCAGCTCGGAACTGTCGGCCATTGCGAACCCCGTCAACAACGTGTTTGCCGCCGCGATGGATCACCTCGAGAACAACTATGCCCATAACTGGGCAAGCCGCATCGACGCGACCTATACCTTCCCGGGCTCTGGCCTGTGGGGCGTGGTCAAGTCGCTGGACATCGGCTATCGCAACGAGGAAAAGCAGGCGCTCACTCGCCAGACCGGCTGGAACTGGCACGAACTCAGCTTCGAATCCTGGTTCGAATGGTGCGGCTGCGATCTGCCGAGCCGCGCCGTATACGCCAACAATTCGGCCCTCCAATCGTCGATGGTTCTGCGTTCGTTTGACCCGATGTTTGGCAACAACCTGCCGGCGCTGTGGTCGGTCAAGTCCAGCGCCATCATCGGCGACACCAAGGACACGTACAAACTGCTCGCACCGGCCAACACGTCGGGCAACTGGATTCCTTACGCCAGCCAGCACAGCGAGTGCGCCCATATCACCGACTACAAGTGCGAAGCGGTATACGATCAGTTCCATCCCGAAGCCGACAATGTCAGCGGCGGCATCAATAACCAGAAGGAAGAGACCCACGCCGGTTATATCATGGCCGATTTCGGGCATGAGACGTTCCTCGGTTACGATGTACCGGTCGACGGCAACATCGGCGTTCGCATCGTGGCGACCAAGGACACGATCGGCGCCGGTTATTTCATCCTTCCGTCGGTCACGGCCTGCGATCCCACCAAGTCGACCACCGGCTGCACCGACAAGAACAATGCCTATACCTTTGTCGGCAACTCCGGTGCCGGCGGAACGAAGGTTCTCGCGCCGACAGGCAACGACTATCTCGATGTTCTGCCGAGCTTCAATTTCCGTGCTCATCTGAGCGATCAGTTGCAGGTTCGCTTGGCCTATTCGCAGGCGATCGTCCGTCCGGACTTCACCTTCACCCAGAACTACACCTCGCTGTCCTTCGCCTTCCAGGACGATCCCAACAGCGGCTTCTTGAAGGCCAACGGCGGCTTGACCGGCACAGGCGGCAATCCGGGTTTGAAGCCGATGCATGCCCAGCAGTACGACGCCAGCATCGAATGGTTCTTCTCGCCGACCGGAAGCCTGTCGCTCGCCCTGTTCCACAAGGACTTGTCGAACTACTTCCTGACGGCCGCCGAGCCAGAAACCTACGTCAACAACGGCATCAGCTACACGTTTGGCGTGACCCGCACCTACAATGCGGCAAAGGGCAAGGTGGAAGGCGCCGAACTCGCATGGCAGCAGTTCTTCGACTCGCTGCCGGGCGCTTGGGGCGGTTTCGGCCTGCAGGCCAACTACACCAAGATCTACAACAGTGGCGGCGGCAACGCGGTCGTGAACGTCAATGAATCGGCTCAGTTGAGCAATCACCTTGTCGCGGGGCTGCCGATCGAAGGCATGTCGAACGACAGCGCCAACCTCGCGCTCTTGTATGCGAAGTACGGCATCGACGCCCGCATCGCCTACAACTGGCGTTCGCGCTACCTGATGACCAGTTCGGCGGCGAACGTGAACCAGCCGATCTGGGCCGAAAACTTCGGTCAGATCGACACGTCGGTGTTCTACAGCTTCCTCGATCACTACAAGGCCGGCTTGCAGATCACCAACCTCTTGAAAGCCACGCAGGTGCTCGACGTCGGCTTCGTGTCCTATCATCCGAAGTACGATTGGATTGCACAGGACCGGAAGATATCTCTCATTGTCCGCGCCAGCTGGTAATCGTTTGGCGTGAATTCGGTTGGGACCCCCGGCTACGGCCGGGGGTCTTTTTTTGCCCTGTTCATGAGTTGCAGAACGGTGCCTGCAAGCCCTTGCGGAAGGCGCATTTCCGCGCCAAAGTCGGCCGCGAAAGCGCTGTCATATAAATCATACGAACGCGCGGGAGGGAGCATATGAGGCGGGCTTTGATCGCAACGCTGATTGCGACGTCGGTCCTCTTGGTCGGGTGCCATCGGGATAAGACCCCGCCCGTGCACGAGGTGCCGATCCCGTCGATCACGCAGCACTACGGGCGCTCTGCCCTGATGGTCGATGGCGCGCCGTTCCTGATGCTCGGCGTGCAGGCCAACAACGCCGCCAACTATCCCTCGCAACTGCCGAAGGTCTGGCCGGCGGTAAAGGCGCTGCACGCCAACACGCTCGAGATTCCCGTTGCCTGGGAGCAGATCGAGCCGGCCGAAGGCCGTTTCGACTTTTCCTGGGTCGATACACTGGTGCATCAGGCCCGCGCCCACGACACGCGGCTGGTGCTGCTTTGGTTTGCGACCTGGAAGAATACCGGTCCAGCCTATGCGCCGGCATGGGTGAAACTCGATGGCAAACGCTTCCCGCATCTGATCGATGCCAAGGGGCAGGTGAGTTACGCCCTGTCGCCGCATGCCCGTGCGACGCTGGAAGCCGACAAGAAGGCGTTCGTCGCGCTGATGACGCATCTGAAGGAAATTGATGCGCCGCGCACCGTGTTGATGGTGCAGGTCGAGAACGAGGCCGGCACCTATCGCAGCGTGCGTGATTATTCGCCCGCCGCGGAGAAATTGTTCAACGGTCCGGTGCCCGATGCGCTGGTCAGGAAGTTCGGCAAGCAGTCAGGAAACTGGAAACAGGTTTTCGGCGCCGATGCCGACGAGTATTTCCACGCCTGGTCGATCGCCAGCTACATCGAAGAGATCGCGCGCGCCGGCCAGGCGGCGTATCCTTTGCCGATGTATGTCAATGCCGCGTTGCGCGATCCGCTCAAGCCGCAGGACCCGCAGACCTATGCCAGCGGCGGGCCGACGTGGAACGTGCTCGACATCTGGCACCTCGCCGCGCCGTCGCTGTTCACCGCCGCGCCCGATATTTATGCCCATGACGGCGCCACCGTCATCGCGCACATGGACAAATATGTGCGGCCCGACAATCCGCTGATGATCGTCGAAATCGGCTCTTCGGCGGATTTTGCGCGCTATGTCTATGCCGCGATGGGCCGGCGCACGCTCGGATTTGCGCCGTTCGGGCTCGATTTCACCGGCTATTCCAACTGGCCGCTCGGCGCCAAGGTGGTCGATGCCGAGGCCATCGCGCCGTTCGCCGCCAACTTCAAGGTGCTGCGGAGCATGAGCCGCGAATGGGCCAAGCTCGCGTATGAGGGCGAGGTGTGGGGCGTATCCGAGCCCGATGATCACGCTGCGCAAACCATTGCGCTGGGCCGCTGGAGCGCGAAGGTGGAGTATCAGCTCTGGCAGTTCGGCATGAAGGAATGGGATGCGAAGAGTGCCTGGGGCATTCCGGCGGGCACCGAAAAGCCGTCGGGCGGTGTTGCGATCGCTCGGCTCGGGCCTGACGAATTCCTCGTCACCGGCATTCACGCGCGCGCCAGTTTTGCCCTCACCGATCCCAAGAGCGCCAACGGCGTGCAGTTCTTGCGGGTGGAGGAGGGGCATTATGACAACGGCAAATGGGTGTTCGAGCGGGTGTGGAACGGCGACCAGACCGACTACGGCTTGAACTTCACCGACACCCCGAAAATCCTGCACGTCAAGATGGCGACATATTAGGAGAGGCGCGATGAGGACGAAAAAGGCTTTGCTGGTCACCGCGGCGATTGCGGCACTGGCCGTTACCGGAGCGTGTTCGACCGTGCACGGATGGTTCGCGCCGCCGCCAGCGCCACCGGTCGCGCCGGTCGTGACCTGGGAGAAAACTCCTGATGGCGTGGTGGTGACGCCGACTGCAGGCCCGGTGAAGACGATCAGGCTGACGGTGATGACCGATTCGATCATTCACGTCACCGCATCGCCCGATACCACCATTCGGCCGACCGAAAGCCTGATCGTGCGCGCCGCGCCCGAAGCGACGGCGTTCGACGTCCACGCCAACGGCGACGTATTGACGTTGAAGACCGCCAAGCTGTCGGCCGAGGTTTCGCTGACGACCGGCGCGGTGAAGTTCTTCGACGCCGACGGCAAGCCGGTATTGACGGGCGCCGGCACGACCTTCAAGCCGGCCACCATCGACGGCAAGTCGTTCTATGATGTGCGCGCCGAATTCAACCGCGGCAGCGACGAAGGCTTTTACGGCCTCGGCCAGCATCAGAACGGCCAGATGAATTACAACGGCGAAGACGTGATCCTCGCCCAGCACAACATGGATGTGGCGGTGCCGTTCGTGGTGTCGACCAGGAATTACGGGGTGCTGTGGGATAATTATTCGATCACGCGCTTCGGCTATCCGGCGGAATATCCGACCCTCGGTGCCCAGCTCACGTTGTACGACGCCAACGGCAACAAGGGCGGGTTGACGGCGCGCTACACCGATCACGGCAAGCTGCTGGCCGAGCGGGTGGAGGCCGATCCGAATTACCAGTTCATCGAAGACACCGCGAATTTCCCCCAAGAAGTGGCGAACCCCGAGCACAAGCCGATCCACGCCGGCGATCCGGTGCCGACGTCGAAAACGCTGGTGGTTACCTACGACGGCGCGCTGGAAACTCAAAAGACCGGCGTGCACAAGTTCCGCTTCTACGTGTCCGGCTATTTCAAGCTGTGGATCGACGGCAAGCTGGTGATGGATGCGTGGCGCCAGGGCTGGCAGGGCTGGTACCGCAACATCGAAATCCCGATGACCGCGGGCAAGAAGGTCACCTTCAAGGCGGAATGGAAGAACGAAGGCAATGCCTATTTGCGCTTCCTCCATCTCGATCCGCTGCCCGAGGCCGAGCGCCATGAACTGTCGCTGCATTCCGACGTGGCGCGGGCGCTCGATTATTACTACGTCGCGGGTTCGAATCTCGATGAGGTGATCGCCGGCTATCGCCATCTCACCGGCGCGGCGGCGCTGATGCCTCAGTGGGCCTACGGCTTTTGGCAGAGCCGCCAGCGCTATGAAACGCAGGACCAGCTCGTGGGCGTGTTCAAGGAGTATCGCCACCTGAAATTGCCGATCGATGCCATCGTTCAGGATTGGCGTTATTGGCGCGATCCGGAATGGGGCAGCCATGAATTCGACCCCAGCCGTTTCCCCAATCCGCCGAAAATGTTCGACGACGTTCACAAGCTGAACGGTCATGTCATGCTGGTGATCTGGCCGAAATTCTACGCCGGCCTTCCCAACTACAAGGCATTCGACGACAAGGGACTGATGTACCGCTACGCCGTGGATCAGGATTATCGCGATTGGGTCGGCCCCGGCTATCCCTCGTCGAACTACGACGCCTATTCGAAGGAGGCGCGCGACATCTATTGGAATCAGGTGCAGTCGAAACTCGACAATATCGTCGCGCCCGATGCGTGGTGGATGGATAATGACGAGCCCGACATCCACTCCAACATGTCGATGGAGGTGCAGACCAAGATGCGCGGGCCGACGGTGCGCGGCCCCGGCGCCGAGGTCTACAATTCCTATCCGCTGATGCATGTCTGTGGTTTCTACGATCACTGGCAAGCGGCCCATCCCGACAAGCGCACCTTCATCCTGACGCGCTCCGGCTTTGCCGGTTTGCAGCGCTGCAACGCGGCGGTGTGGAGCGGCGATATCGCCTCACGTTGGAGCGATATGCGCGAGCAGATTTCGGCGGGCGTGAACTTCTCGATGTCGGGCGTACCGAATTGGACCTTCGACATCGGCGGCTACACCATGGAGGATCGCTTCAGCGCCGCGCATCCCAGGCCGTCCGACAAGGCGGAGTTCACGGAGCTGTACACCCGCTGGTACGAATTCGGTGCTTTCGTGCCGCTGTTCCGCAGTCATGGCGAACTGGTGCATCGCGAAACCTACGAGATCGCCAAGCCCGGTTCGAAGGTGTTCAACATTCTCGCCTTCTACGACAAGCTGCGCTACCGGCTGCTGCCCTACATCTACACGCTTGCCGCCGACACCTATCACAAGGCCGGCACCATGATGCGCGGGCTGGTGATGGACTTCCCGGACGATCCCGCCGTGCGCAATATCGCCGACGAATACATGTTCGGGCCGGCGCTGCTGGTGGCGCCGGTTACCCAATACAAAGCGACTTCGCGACAAGTGTATCTGCCGGCCGGCAGCCGCTGGTACGACTATTACAGCGGTGCGGTGTACGCGGGCGGCCAGACCATCACCGCCAAGGCTCCGCTCGACCGTATGCCGCTGTTCGTGCGCGAGGGCGCCATCGTGCCGACCGGCGCCGCTGTTCAGTACGCGAACCAAATGCCCGGCGCGCCGATCACGCTCACCGTCTACACCGGCAAGGACGGCCGTTTCGATCTTTACGAAGACGACGGCACGTCCACGAGTTACCAGAAGGGTGCCTTCGCGCGCATTCCGATGGCCTGGAACGAAGCCACCGGCACCCTGACGATCGGCGCCCGCACCGGCGCGTTCCCGGGATTGGTGACGGCGCGCGAAATCAAAGTGCGATTCATCTCCGGTCCCAGCAAAACCGTACTCGATTTCGACGCCAAGGGAGCCAAGACGGTGAACTACACTGGTGCGGCGGTGGAGGTGAAGCGGTAGCCGCTGGGCATCCGTTTTCTGCCCAACGGTCTGAGTGCGAGCGAGGAGAATGCCTCGCCCGCGGGGGCAGAAGGCATTTTCGTTTCTGCCCGTCACTCCGCCGGCAATTGGTTGCCGATGCCGCGAGTGGCGATGATCGGTTTGGGTGTTTGCGTCTTGGCGAACTCGATCAGCTCGAGCGCTTCCTGCATCAGGAACCGCATCGCACTTTCGGCCGCCTTGGCATCGCCGAGCACGATGGCGTCGGCGACTTTCTTGTGGTCGGCGGCGGAGGCCTGGGCGACACCCTTGAAATAGTTGGTGGCGCGAATGGAAAACCGCGCCGCGGTGTCGATCATGTCGCAAAGCTGGGCGTAGAAGCGGTTGCCGCTGGCGCGCATCACCGCGACGTGGAAGGCGATGTCCGAGGTCAGCGGATCGTCGTCGCCATGCTCGGCTGCTACCATGCGGTTGATCGCCGACATGATCGCGGCGACTTCGCTGCGTCCGGCCATTTCGGCAGCCATCGCCGCCGCGAACGGCTCCACCGCCATGCGCATCTGGGTGAATTCGGTGAGCAGCTGGAACGACAGCTTGCGTTCGAGCAGCCAGCGCAGCACGTCGGGATCGAGGAAATTCCACGATCGTTCCGGCTGCACCCAAGTGCCGTGGCGGGGGCGGGCGCCGAGCAGGCCCTTGGCGGTCAACATCTTCACTGCTTCGCGCAGTACGCTGCGGCTGACGCCGTACTTTTCGCACAGCACCGCTTCGATCGGGAACGGATTGTCCTCGGTGAATTGGCCGGTGACGATGGCGACGCCGAGGTCTTCCATCACCCGGAAGGTGAGGTTGGTCCCGCCGGATTGTGCCCCGATCGATCCGGAGCCTTGCGCTGAGTTGTTACGCATGGCGTACCTTTCGGAGCTGCCGCCCGAACGGTTGCTTGCCCGGACGCTGTATGACTTAGTGGTAGCGCTATCATATTTCGCCGCTGATCGCAATGGAGCAGCAACGCACTTTTCAGCTGCAACCGCTTACCTGTTGTTGCCGGGCAAGGCGCAAACCGCGCCGCGCTTGGCTGCCGTCGGGCAATCGACCACTTCGAACGGGCTCTTGCTGCCCTCTTGCGGAATGTAGGCGACGAGTCCTTTCGGCATCTCCAGGCAGGCGAATTCGACCACGAGCAGCTTCTTCGATTCGATCTGGCCGATGACGCGGGTGGTCTGGTCGGTTGCCTGGCAGGCGACTTTGTATCGGGCCAGCACATCGCGGAACGACTTCAGCGTCGGGCCGACGTCGCCGTTATCCGACAGCTTGCAGGCGATGCCGCGCTTGGCCGACTGATTGCAGGTTTCCACATGCACCGGAATCTGCGCGCCGGGCAGGGCGACGATCATCATATAGCCCTGGCCGTTATCGCACGCGACCTCGTCGAACTCGATGTGGTTGGCGGCGCTCTGGCCGACCCAGCGGTAGTCCTTAACGGTGCAGGCGATACCGGAGGCGGCCAGCATCTTGGCGGCGACGAGTTTAAGATCAGCGTTGGCGGGAAGCCGGCACACCGCACCGGGTTTGCGGCCGGCTGCGATATCGGCCTTGGCGGTGGCATCGAAGGCGAAGCACGACAGACCGTACGGCTTGGCCGGATCCTGCTTGACGAGGAAATAGCCCATGCCGTTGGCGCACACCGCTTCATAGGTTTGGGTCTGAACGGTCTGGCCGTCGACGGTTTCGGGCCCTTCGGCGATTTTCATGGCGTCGGTGACATCGCAGTTCAGCGGCATCGCCTTGGCGAGCGCGGCGGCAGCGAGTTTGTCTTCCGCCAACACCTGCGCCAGCGTTTTGCCGGCTGCCTTGTCTTCCTTGGTGAGGCGCTTGGCTTGATCGGCATAATTCATGAAGTTGTTGAATTGGTCCTGGGTCATGTTTGCGCCCAGGTGGTTTTGCGGGCCGATGCCCGAACCCGGTACGCCGCCTTGTCCGCCGCCGGCGCCACTTGACGTTTGCGCCGATCCCAATCCGGCAATCGCGACGACTGCGATTAAGCCCGCCGTCACAGCCAATCTCATACGCATGAGGCCCTCCCATATTTGACTGATTGATATGATTATATCCCGAGTTGGGGGCATTTTTGGAGGTGGGCGAGGGCAGAATGGAAAGCGCTGTCTTGCCGTAATGTCGCGGCGCGCGCGAGGCTTGACGCAATCTCGCCACAATCGTCGTCGTTACCCTGCGGCGCTAGGCGGAATTGCTTTCCGTTTGGATCAATTCTAGTTTTCACATTATGAGATTGGGAAATCACTTGGTCCGGACCTGGATCAGCCTGGTGCTTGCGGTGGTGTTTGCCATCGCAGCGATGCCGGGCTCGATGGCCATGCCGTCACCCAAGCCGAACTCCCATACGATGGGCCATGCAATGGCTGGCATGGACTGTTGTCAGCATGCGGCGCCGGCGAAGGCGCCAAAGTCCGACAACGACCCCTGCAAGAGCATGTCGGTCTGCTTTGGCGTGATGGCGTGCTTCGGTCTCGCGGCGCTGCCGGTTGCAAGCCCCACGGTTCTGAAATTCGCAGCGACGCGGTCGCTGCCGATGCCGTATCAATCGGTTTCGGGATTATCGATTCCGCCCGACGATCCGCCTCCGATCGCCGGCTGATGCTCAGCGCCCTCCGGGCGTGATTTCACGCATCAGAACAATATCGCCTCGGACTCTGTCCGGGCGAGGAGGAATTCATGCTTCGTATGATTTTTTCGGCGCTGGCCTTCGTGCTGGCGCTCTCGGCGGCATCGGCCGCGCCGGCGTTCAAGCTGCTCGATCCGGCGGTGACGTCCGGCAGCGTGCAGAAGATCCGCATCGCGGTGACCGAGGCCGGCAAGCCGGTTGCGATCGCCGGATTGAAGGTGCGGGTCGATATGGGGCCCGATGCCATGGCCGACATGACGGCTGCGGCGAAGGTATCTGTGGTGGACGGCACGGTGGTGGTGGAGACCAATCTCTACGCCCCCGGACGTTGGGCCGTCATCGTCAGCGGCACCGTGAACGGCAAGCCCATCAAGGGCAGCGTCGTCGTCGCGGCCAAGCAGAAAAGCGCGGAGGCGGCATCGCCGCCTCCCGCCAACGCTGTCCGGCGCATTCTCTATTACCGCAATCCGATGGGTCTTGCCGACACCTCGCCGGTGCCGAAGAAGGACGCCATGGGCATGGCCTATATTCCGGTCTATGCCGACGAGGCGGCGGGCAAGCCCGGCAGCATCCGTCTTTCAACCGAGAAAATGCAGCGCGCCGGCGTGCGCTTGACCGACGTGACCCGCACGGCCTTGGCGCAGACCGTGCGCGCCTCCGGCACCGTGGCCGCCGACGAAACCCGTCAGGCCGTGCTGGCGGCGCGGTTCACCGGTTTCATCGAGAAACTGTACGTCTCGCAAACCGGCGACATCGTCCGCGCCGGCCAGCCGCTCGCCCGCGTATGGGTCGAAAGTCCCGAACTGCTGGTGAAAGAAGCCGATTTCATCGGCTCGCTCGCATCGGGCGCCCAGGATCATGCCGCGGCCGCGGCCGGATTGCTGCGCCAGTATGGGGTCAGTCAGGCGGCGCTAAATGACATGGCCAAGTCCGGCGTGCCGACCCGCAGCCTCACCATTGTGGCGCCCGCGTCCGGCACGGTGATGGAAAAGCCGGCCGTACAGGGCATGCATTTCGCCACCGGCGATACCTTGCTCAAGACCACCGATCTGTCGCGCGTCTGGATTCTCGCCGACGTTTCCGAGCGCGATCTCGCGGCGGTGAAGAAAGGCCTGAAGGCCACCGTGAATTTCCGCGACAACCCGGCCCAGTCGTTCGAAGGCACCGTCGTGCTGGTTTATCCGCAGCTCGATCTCGCCACCCGCACCGCCAAGGTCCGCATCGCTGTCGCCAATCCGGGCGGGCGGTTGCGCATCGGCCAGTTCGCCGAAGTCCGCATTGCTGCTCCGTCCGCCAACGGCAGCGTACTCACGGTTCCAGTCGCCGCTATCGTCGATGATGGCACCCGCCAAATTGCATTCGTCGCCAAAGGCGAAGGCTTGTTCGAGCCCCGCGCGGTCAAGCTCGGTGCCCGCAATGCCGACCGGGTGGAGGTGCTCGCGGGTCTTGCCGAAGGCGAACGCGTGGTGTCGTCGGGCAATTTCCTGATCGATGCCGAAAGCAATCTGCAGGCCGCTCTCCAGCAATTCGGACAGAAGAAATGATCGCGCGCGTCATCCGCTGGTCGGCGGAACATTGGGGCTTTGTGCTGATCGGCACACTGGTGGCCGTGCTGGCCGGCGTCTTCGCCGTCAGCCGCATCCCACTCGATGCCATTCCGGATCTGTCGGATACGCAGGTCATCGTCACCACCGATTATGCCGGCCAGGCGCCGCAAGTGGTGGAAGATCAGGTGACCTTTCCGCTGACCTCGGCGCTGCTCAGCGTACCCAAAGCCAAAACGGTGCGTGGCGTGTCGTTTTTCGGCGTGTCGTTCATCTATGTGATTTTCGACGAAGGCACCGATGTCTATTGGGCGCGCTCGCGCGTGCTGGAATATCTCAACGGCGCCGCCGGGAAGCTGCCGCAAGGCGTGACGCCGACCCTCGGCCCCGATGCGACCGGCGTCGGCTGGGTTTATCAATATGCGCTGACCGGCGACCGTCAGGACCTTGCGCAACTGCGCTCGCTGCAGGATTGGCATTTGCGTTTTGCCCTCGCCAAGACGGAAGGCGTGGCCGAGGTCGCCAGCATCGGCGGTTTCGTCAAGCAATATGCCGTCGTGGCCGATCCGGCGCGGATGCGCACCTATGGCATTTCGCTGGGACAAATCCGCGATGCGGTGATGAAGGCCAACAGCGATGTCGGCGGCCGCACGCTCGAGATGAGCGAAACCGAATTCATGATCCGCGGCCGCGGCTACATCAAATCGCCCGCCGATCTCGCCGATGTGGTGTTGAAGGCGAAAGACGGCACGCCGGTGACGCTTGCCGCGGTCGCCCATGTCGAGACCGTGCCCGATGAGCGTCGTGGCTTGACCGAATTGAACGGCGAGGGCGAGGTCGCTTCGGGCATCGTTGTGCAGCGCTACGGCGCCAATGCGCTGAATGTCATCCGCGCCGTGAAGGCGCGCATCGCCGACGTTGCCGCCAGTCTGCCCGAAGGCGTCAAGCTGATTCCCGTCTACGACCGTTCGCAACTGATCGAGCGCGCCATCGCCACGCTGAAATCGACCCTGTTCGAGGAAAGCATCATCGTCGCGCTGGTGTGCTTCATCTTCCTGATGCATGCCCGCAGCGCGCTGGTCGCCATTTTGACGCTGCCGGTCGGCATCCTGATCGCCTTCATCGCCATGAATGCGTTGGGGCTCGGCTCCAACATCATGAGTCTTGGTGGCATCGCCATCGCCATCGGCGCCATGGTCGATGCGGCGATCATCATGATCGAGAACGCGCACAAGCACATCGAGCACGAAAACGCCAAAGCGGAGGCGGAACGGCGGCCGCGGCGTGAAGTCCTCATCGAGGCGGCCAGTGAAGTGGGACCGTCGTTGTTCTTCTCGCTCCTGGTCATCACCGTCAGCTTTTTGCCGGTGTTCGCTCTGCAAGATCAAGAGGGACGCTTGTTCAAGCCGCTGGCCTACACCAAGACGTTCTCGATGTTCTTCGCCGCCCTGCTGTCAGTCACGGTCGCGCCGTTCCTCATGACGCTGCTGATTCGTGGCCGGATTCCTTCCGAGGAGAAGAACCCGATCAATCGCTTGCTGATCTGGCTGTATCAGCCGTTCGCTCGATTGGCGCTGCGTTTCCGCTACGTCATGGTGTTGCTGGCAGCCGTGGCCGTCGCCGCCATCGTCCCCATTTATCAGCGTCTTGGCTCGGAATTCATGCCGCCGTTGTGGGAGGAGAGCCTCCTGTACATGCCGGCGTCTCTGCCGGGCGCATCCATCCAGACCATGCGCGAGGCGATTCAGCAGCAAGATCGCATCCTGATGTCGTTTCCGGAGGTGGCCAGCGTTTTCGCCAAGGCCGGCCGCGCCGAGACCGCTACCGACCCCGCGCCGCTGGAGATGGTCGAAACCGTCATCAGCCTGAAACCGCCCGAAGAATGGCGCCCCGGCCTGACTTCCGACCAGCTCATCGCCGAGATGGACGCGGCCTTGAAAAAGAAGACACTGGGTTTCAGCAACAGCTGGACCATGCCCATCAAGGGCCGCATCGACATGCTGGCCACCGGCATCCGCACGCCCATCGGCATCAAGGTGTTTGGTCCAGACTTGAAAGAAGTCAGCCGCATCGCCAAGGAAATCGAGGACGCGCTGGGCATGGTCGCGGGCACGCGCACCGCTTTCGCCGAGCGTGTGTCGGAGGGCTATTATCTCGATTTCGACGTGCATCGCGAGATCGTCGCGCGTTACGGCTTGACCGTCGCGGACGTTCACGAGGTCATTCAGTCCGCGGTCGGCGGCGGAGACGTGACGACCACCATCGAAGGCCGCGAGCGCTATCCGGTCAACGTCCGCTATGGCCGCTCCTATCGCGGCGAGCTTTGGCGGCTAAAGCGTGTGCTGGTGGAGACGCCTTTTGGCGCGCAAGTGCCGCTGGAGCAGCTGGCCGACCTGCGGCTGACTTCAGGGCCGGCCTCGATCAAAAGCGAAGCGGCCCAGCTGGTTGGTTACGTCTACGTGGACTTCGCCGGCCGCGACACCGGCAGCTACATCCGCGACGCACGGCGGATGGTCGATCAGATGGTCCAGCTGCCGTCCGGCTATCACCTGGAATGGAGCGGCTCCTACGAGGGCATGAAGCGAGCCAGTGAGAGGCTCATGTACGTGATTCCGCTGACGTTGCTGGTAATTTTTGTCTTGCTCTATCTTAATACGCGTTCATTGACCAAGGTGCTGATCGTCTTGTTGGCGGTGCCGTTTTCGCTGGTGGGCGCGTTTCTGCTGCTGGCCATGCTGGGCTATCACCTGAGCGTGGCGGTGTGGGTCGGCATCATCGCCCTGGCCGGCGTCGATGCCGAGACCGGCGTGGTGATGCTCTTGTATCTCGATGTCGCCTATGAGCACGAGCGCCGCCAGGGGCGCATGAACAACCTCGACGATCTGGAGCGTGCCGTCCTCGAAGGAGCGGTGCAGCGCGTGCGGCCGAAAATGATGACGGTCATGGCGATCCTCATGGGCCTGCTGCCGATCATGTGGTCTTCCGGCGTTGGCGCCGACGTGATGAAGCGCATTGCCGCGCCGATGGTCGGCGGCGTCGTCACGTCGTTCATTCTGGAGCTGCTGATCTACCCCGCTGTCTACACCATCTGGAAATGGCGGGCCGAGGTGCGGCCGCACGCCTCAGAGCCTGAAGCGTAAGTAAGGGGATGTCAACAGCGGCGTCGGAGCCCGAAGCGTAAGCGAGGGAACGTCAACCCT
>NZ_JBWZET010000367.1:0-16806 GCF_056722145.1 Rhizomicrobium sp.
GTCTCGCACATGCCGCCGACCAGATCGGCAATGCCGCGGCGATAGCCGAGCGCCGCCGCCGACGTCAGGAACAGCACATTGCGCCCGGGCACGAAACTCGTCGGCAGGCCGTCGCGGCCCATCTCGATCTTGGTGGAATCGGTCAGCGCACTGCCGCCGATCTGCTTCAGCACATCAAGCGCCAGCAGATGATCCTCGCCCAGCCGCGCGGCCCATGCCGGCAAGCGCTCGCGAAACGCCGCCAAAATGCGTGTACGCGCCTCGAGTTCAACCCGGTGGCGCTGGCCGTAATCGAACCCGACCGTCTCCACCCGCGCGAACCGCTCGAGGGCCCAGGCGAGGCACGTCGTCGAATCCTGTCCGCCGGAAAACAAAACCAGGGCACTGTCTGAAATCTCGATCATACCTGCCGATTTAGACGATGCGGCGCTCCCTTTCTACCCCTCGCCCATTGGGGCCGGAACGAAAGCTGGATCACGCGGGGACGCGGAGAGCTATCGCCTGTGGAACACGCGATAGCTGCGCTCGCACGGCAAACTCCGCGTTCTCCGCGGCTCCGCGTGACTCAATCTTGGTCCGGGAAAGTGGGGTTTTACCCGTAAACTGCCTCGGTTTCGGGCATTTCCTGCCACAGGCAGGTTGCGGGCAGTTCCACTGTGACGGTAGTGCCTTTGCCCTCGACGCTGGTGATGGCGAGCGTGCCGCCGTGCAGCTTGGCGAGGGCGTGGGCGATCGGAAGGCCGAGGCCGGCGCCTTCGAAACGGCGCGCCAGCGAGCCGTCGGCCTGATGGAACGGCTGCAGCACCAAGGCGATGGCCTCCTCGGACATGCCGATACCGCTGTCGCTGACCGCGAAATGGAGCCCGCCGGAATCCGGCTGCCACGCCCGCAACCGCACCAGCCCCGGCGGTGGCGTGAATTTCAGCGCATTGGCGAGGAGATTGGCCAGCACCTGCGCCAGCCGGTTCTTGTCGACGTCGAGGGTTGGAAGGCTGGCGGGGATATCCAGCATCACGTCGCGCTCGTCGCCGGTGTGGACGCGGGCTCGCTTCAGCGCCGTCTCGGCGAGTTCCTGGGCGCAGCATTCGCAGCGGTTGAGGGTGATGGCGTTGCCTTCCAGCCGCGCCACATCGAGCACGTCGTTGATGATCGCCAGCAACTTGTTGCCGGAGGCGTGGATATCCTTGACGTAATCGAGATAGGCCTGGTTGCCGATCGGCCCCAGCATCTCGGTGGAAACCATCTCGGAAAAGCCGATGATGGCGTTGAGCGGCGTTTTCAGCTCATGGCTCATCATCGCCAGGAAGGCATTTTTGGTGCGATTGGCCTGCTCGGCGCGCTTGAGGCCCTTCTTGATGGCGCGCTCGGCGGCGAATTTCTGGGTGACGTCTTCCACCGTGCCCTGATAGCCGACGATGTCGCCGCGCCAGTCGCGCACCGCGCGGGCGTTTTCGGAAATCCAGATGGTCGAGCCGTCGCGGCGATGGATTTCGCTGACGAAGCCGATGACCTCGTCGCGCTCGGCCATGATCTTCTTGAAGGCGCTGCGCCGCCCCGGATCGACGTAGAGTTGCGCCGCGATGTTGGTCAGCGCCGCCTTCATCGCCGCCGGCGTCTCATAGCCGTAGATGCGCGCCAGCGCCGGATTCACATCGAGATATTGCCCATCGGGCGTGGTGCGGAAAATGCCTTCGATCGCTGTCTCGAAAAACCCGCGATAGCTGAAATCACCGGCGAGGAGCTGCGTATCGGTTTTTTCGGCCAGCCGGCGCAACAAAGTGACCATGACGACGATGCCAACAATGATACCCGCGCCAGTGGCAATTTCGCGCAGCGACATCACCTCGCCGGCCAGACCGCACACCAAGCCAAACGCAAAAAACGCCCAGCACGCACCCGCCGTCATGCGCGGCCGTTCCGGCGAACCAGGCCAGTCGGCCGATCGAAAATAGGTCCCCAACGCTCGCACTACTCCACGCTCGGCTTACAGTCATACAGGCAAGTTCTAAACGCCGCGTTGAGAGCGACGCTTGCGTTCGCGGCCCGGGTCCGGCAGTTTGGGCCAAGGATTTGGAAGGGATGAAGAATTGGCTGGCTTGGCAGTATCGGGTACGGGCGTTTTCGTGCCGTCCCAGACCATCAGCAACGACGAGATTGTTGCCTCCTTCAACACCTACGTTCACCGCTTCAATCAGGCGCACGAAGCCGAGATCGCGGCCGGTACGCTGAAACCTCTGCTTGAATCCTCCAGCGAGTTCATCGTGCGCGCGTCGGGCATCAAGAACCGCTTTGTGCTCGACAAGGACGGCATCCTCGACCCCGAGGTGATGCGCCCACGTATCCCCGAGCGTCCCGACGGCGCGTTGTCGGTGATGGCCGAGATGGCGGTGGCGGCGGCGCGCGAAGCCCTGGCGGCGGCCGAGAAAAAGCCCTCCGACATCGACGCGGTGATCTGCTCCTGCGCCGTGCAGCAGCGCGCCTATCCGGCGATGGCGATCGAGGTGCAAGGCGCCCTCGGCATCACCGGCTTCGCCTTCGACATGAGCGTCGGCTGCGCTTCGGCGACCTATGCAGTTCACGTCGCCCGCGGTCTGGTGGAAAGCGGCGGCGCCCGCGCCGTGCTGGTGGTCAATCCCGAGATCCTCACCGGCCACGCCAATTTCCGCGAACGCGACAGCCACTTCCTGTTCGGCGACGCCTGCACCGCCTTCGTCGTCGAGCGCGCCGAGACCGCCCGCGGCGCCAATGTGTGGGAGATCGTGTCGTCCAAGCTCAAGGCGCAGTTCTCCAACAACATCCGCAACAATTTCGGCTTTCTCAATCGCTGCGCGCCGGAAACCGCCCAAACGCCCGACAAGCTGTTCGTCCAGCAGGGCCGCAAGGTGTTCAAGGAAGTGCTGCCGCTGGTCGGCCATTTCATGACCGAGCATCTTGCCGAGAACGGGCTCACCGCTGCCGACATCAAGCGCATGTGGCTGCATCAGGCCAACATCAATATGAACCTGTTCCTGGCCAAGAAAGTGCTGGGCCGCGATCCGACGCCGGACGAAGCGCCGAACGTGATCGACCGCTACGCCAACACCTCGTCGGCCGGCGCGATCATCGCCTTCAATCTCCACAGCGCCGACCTGAACGCCGGCGACATTGGCGTCCTCTGCACCTTCGGCGCCGGCTATTCCGCCGGCAGCGTGATCCTGAAGAAGATGGGGTGAGGCTCAACGTTTTCTGCCCCCGCGGGCGAACAGATCTCCCAATTCGCACGCAGACCGTGGGGGAAGTGGTTCGACGCGCAGCGGCGAACCGAAGGGGGCTGGCGATATAGTGAAGCCCCCTTTTGTCCGGCTTCGCTCGGACACTTCCCCCACAGTCTTCGTGCCAGCGACGAAATTGGTGCGCCTGTGGGGGCAGAAAAATCGCCTCGCAAAACAGGTACCGTCTCAGCCTATTTCCATCATTGCCTCCGCCCCGCGGCGCATGTGATAGTCCGCGCCCTTCCGGGCGGGCTTTTCACAAGGATTCGCGTGCATTTCCTGGCCAGCATTGAATGGGGTTACGTCGCCTCCGGCCTCGGCGTCGGCACTCTGGTCGGACTGACCGGCGTCGGCGGCGGCTCGCTGATGACGCCGATCCTGATCCTGTTGTTCGGTATTTCGCCGGTGGCTGCGGTCGGCACCGACCTGCTCTACGCCGCCGCCACCAAGACGGCCGGTTCGGCGGTTCACGGCGCCCATGCCACCATCGACTGGCGCGTGGTCGGACGGCTGGCACTCGGCAGCGTGCCGGCGGCGGTCGTGACCTTGCTGCTGCTCAATCTGCTCGGTGTCGACAGCCACAAGGCCAATTCGCTGGTCTCGGACGTGCTCGGCGTGGCGCTGCTCATCACCGCGGCGGCGCTGGTATTCCGCACCTGGCTGCTCAAAACCTACGCCGCCAAAGTCGGCCACCTCTCGCCGCAAAAAACCTTCCGCTACACCGTGCTGACCGGCGTGATTTTGGGCGCGCTGGTGGCCTCCACGTCGGTCGGCGCCGGGGCCCTCGGCGTGACGGCACTGATCCTGCTCTATCCCGAATTGCCGGCCGTACGTCTGGTCGGCTCCGACATCGCTCACGCCGTGCCGCTGACGCTGGTGGCGGGGGCCGGGCACTGGCTGCTCGGCAACATCAATTTCGCCCTGATGGGGACGCTGCTGCTCGGCTCCATCCCCGGAATTCTGATCGGCAGCTATCTTGCCCCGAGGGTGCCGGAAGTCTATTTGCGGCGGTCCATGGCGGTCGTGTTGGCTGCCGTAGCCGTGAAGCTTTTTCTATGACCAAACCGCCTCGCGCGTGGCAGCGGATGCTGAGCGGCCGCCGCCTCGACCTGCTCGATCCCTCGCCGCTGGACGTCGAAATCGAAGACATCGCCCACGGGCTGGCCCGCGTCGCGCGATGGAACGGCCAGACCAAAGGCGCACACGCCTTTTCGGTGGCGCAACATTGTGTGCTGGTGGAGCGGCTGGCGGTCGACCTCAGCCCCTCCGGCCTGACCCGCGAAGCCCGCCTGATGGCCCTGCTGCACGATGCCCCGGAGTATGTTGTCGGTGACCTCATTAGTCCGTTCAAGGCAGCAGTCGGCATTAGTTACAAGAGCTTGGAGCTCAAACTTATGGCGGCCATCCACGTCCGGTTCGGACTGCCGCCGAAGCCGCCGGTGCACCTCGAAAAGCTGTTTAAACGGGCCGATCTGATCTCGGCCTATCACGAGGCGACCCAGCTTGCCGGCTTCGAAACAGAGGAAGCCAAGAAGATTTTCGGTGCCCCGCCCGCCGCCCTCAAGACGCCGCGGTTGACGCCGCTGGCAACGGCCGACGCACAAACCCTGTTCCTCGAGCGCTTTGCCAAGCTGTCGGTGTAACAAACTGAAATAGCACCACATACCGCTTTCGCGTGTCATAATGGCGGGCTAACACGTAAAGCCATGCCTCTGATTCTCGTCACACCACTTTCCGTTCTCCCCGACATGCTGCGGACCTACCAGCCGTCGCATCTGGTCAGCCTGCTGTCGCCGGAGTTCATGATCGAAACCCCGGGCGGCTTTCCGGCCGCGCGCCATCTGCGCGTCGGGGTCCACGACATCGCCGATCCGCAGGACGGCAAATGCCATCCCGGCGAGGAGCACGTCGCGGCGCTGCTCGAATTCACCCGCGGCTGGGATGCCAAGCGGCCGATGATCATCCATTGCTGGGCAGGCGTCAGCCGCTCGATGGCGACGGCCTATGCAGTATTGTGCGATCGGGCCTGGATGGGGGCGGAATTCCGGCTGGCGCGCGAAGTTCGGGCGCGGGCGCCGCACGCCTATCCCAACCGCGCCATCGTCCGCCACGCCGACGCCCAGCTTCAGCGCAATGGCAATATGGTAAAGGCGGTGGAAGAGATGGGGCCGGCGGTGCCGGTGGAGGAAGGCGTGCCAGTGGAATTCCGGCTGGCGGAATTGGGATTGGGGGGATAGCCGTGACGAGTTCGGGCAAACATGTCGTCACCATCGGATTGTCGGCTGCCGTCGTGTCGGTGGTGGAAGATGCGCCGAGCGTCTTGGTGGTGCATGCCGGCGGCGCCGACGACGCCCTGCCCTTCGGCCCGTTCGATCCGGTGGAACACCGCACCCTCGAAAGCGGCCTGCGGACCTGGGTGGGCGAGCAGACCTACCTCGACCTCGGTTATGTCGAGCAGCTGTACACCTTCGGCGATCGCGGCCGTCACACGCTGAATCCGGGCGAGAACGCGCGTGTCGTGTCGGTCGGCTATCTGGCGCTGACCAAGCAGCTCGGCGAGCGCAACGCCCCCGACAATCTGTGGCGCGGCTGGTATCGCTATTTTCCCTGGGAAGACTGGCGCGACGAGAAGCCCGCGATCATCGACGACATTATCCTGCCGGCGCTGGACGAGTTCGTTGCCGGCGCGCCCGACAAGATTTGCGCCGAACGTCGCCGCGACCGCGTCCGCCTGTGCTTCGGCGACGAGGACATCGGCTGGGACGAAGAAAAAGTGCTCGAGCGCTACGAACTGCTGTACGAAGCCGGTCTGGTCGCCGAAAGCGCGCGCGACGGGCGGGTCGCCGACGATCTAGTCAAGCCGCTCGGCGATCGCATGCTGTTCGATCACCGCCGCATTCTCGCCACCGCCATCGCGCGGCTGCGCGGCAAGATGAAATACCGCCCCGTGGTGTTCGAACTGATGTCGCCCTCCTTCACGCTGCTCGAATTGCAGCGCACCGTGGAAGCGATTTCCGGCATTCGCCTGCACAAGCAGAATTTCCGCCGGCTGGTGGAAGACCAGGGCCTGGTGGAAGGCACCGGCAAATTCAACGCGCCGCCGCGCGGCCGCCCGGCCGAACTATTCCGCTTCCGCCGCGAAGTCCTGCGCGAACGCCCCTCGCCCGGCGTGCGGCTGGCGCGCCAGCGGGCGATATAAAAAAGGCCCTCCCGAAGGAGGGCCCAAGAATGCCGCATCAAAGCCGTGCAACTGGTTCGGATACCTGGGAGGGCCTCCGTTCAGATCGACGCGTGCTCCGCGCAGCATGGCGATTGTCGCTTGCATATGATCCCATTGTAATGTGGCAAACGAGCGAAGACGCACGGAAATGTCGCCGAATGCGACACCAACTGCGATTGCGACCGGTGTCATTGCCCGTGCAGCCGGTCGCCGAGACGGCGCAGCACGTCCGCGAACGTGTGCTGGCAGCGAAAGCCCAGGCGCCGTTCGATCCGTTCAGCGCAATAGACCCGGTCGATGTGATCGAACATCGTCCAGCCGCGCGTGGCATAAAGCGTGGGGTAATCCGGAAAATAGCGCGCCACGACAGCGGGCGCATCGGCGATCAGCTCGGCGCAATCTTCGCGCCCAAACGGCGTCGGCGCCGAGACGATGAAAATGTCGAAGCCGATCTCGGGGGCACCGTCGAGGGCCACCACATGCGCCTGCGCGGCATCGTCGGCGGCGAGCCGGCGGAACAGCATTTCGTTGGCCTTGGTGTTCTCGCTCGACTGCGTAATGGCGTGCGCCATATCGTCTTCTTCCGGGAAGAAGCGCGCGGTGCGCAGCACGATCACGTTCAATTTGTGCTCGACATGCGCCAGGCGGCAGAGATGTTCGGCGGCAAGTTTGGTGATGCCATAGATGTTGCGCGGCGTGACCGGCATATCTTCCGTCATCCATACCGCCGCCGTCGCCCCGCCCGCTTTGCCGGCGCGCACCTTGTGCGAGATCATCAGCGAGGTGGTCGAGGTGAACACGAACCGGCCGACGCCGGCCGCAATCGCCTCCTCGAGCAGATTCTGCGTCCCCTCGACATTGACGGCGATGAAGTCGGACGCCGGATACCGCACGATGTCGGGCTTGTGCAGCGCGCCACCGGCGACCACGGCATCGATCCCGGACATCGCCGTCGCCACGGTGGCGCGGTCGGCGACCGATCCGAGAATGGTGGTGAATGGCCCCGGCACGACATCGAGCCCGACCACGTCGTCGCCGCGGGCCAAAAGTTTCGGCGCCAGATGGCGACCAAGCCAGCCGGAAGAGCCTGTCAACAATATCCGCATGGCGTTGGGGTAGCCTGCAGGGGCGCAGGCCTCAAGAAAAAAATGGCCCTCCCGAAGGAGGGCCCAAGCGGCTGCGCACAGCAGCGTGTCCGCGCCCGTCTATACGGGCGTATCCACAAAAATGATTTGCCTGAAGTGGCCGCCCCGTTCAACTGTTTCGGGTAAATTGCGACTTTATCGCAATTCTAAAAAATTCAAGCTGAATTCGGCGCTTGCAAATTCTCGCTGATGTTAACAAAACGGACTTGACGGATTTGTGCTCATGTGTAGCATAAAACGTAGGAACCGGCCTTGATGGCCGGCGTTTTTGCCCTAGATATATACTCAAATAGAGCATAACACGATGTCCGAGCTGTCCTACACGCCTGAAGTCGCCCGTGCGACGGACTCTCTCCGCCGCAAGGTGGCCAATGTCGTGCCCGACATCGAGTGGGCCGTCCATGCCCCTTACATCGCTGCGATCAACGCCCTGAAGCGCGACAAGAACGCGGTGATCCTGGCGCACAACTACATGACGCCGGAGATCTTCCACTGCGTCGCCGATTTTGTCGGCGACTCGCTCCAGCTCGCCCGCCTCGCCGCCAAGACCGAGGCCAAGCTGATCGTCCAGGCCGGCGTCCATTTCATGGCTGAGACCTCGAAAGTCCTGTCGCCCGACAAGACCGTGCTGATCCCCGATCCCGAAGCCGGCTGTTCGCTCGCCGAATCCATCACCGCCGCCGATGTGGTGGCGTTGAAAGCGAAGCATCCCGGCCTGCCGGTGGTGACATACGTTAATACCTCCGCCGCCGTGAAAGCCGAAAGCGACGTCTGCTGCACGTCGTCCAACGCCCGCGCCGTGGTGGAAGACATCGCCGGCGAATGGGGCGTCGACAGCGTGATCATGATCCCCGACGAATTCCTCGCCCAGAACGTGGCGCGCCAGACCAAGGTGAAGATCGTCACCTGGAAAGGGCATTGCGAAGTGCACGAGCGCTTCACCGCCACCGACATCCGCGACTTCCGCGCCGGCAATCCGGGCGTGGTGGTGATGGCCCATCCCGAGTGCCCGCCGGAGGTGGTCGCCGCCTCCGATTTCGCCGGTTCGACCTCGGGCATGATCGACTACGTCGCCGCCCAGCATCCGAAAAAAGTCGTGCTCGTCACCGAATGCTCGATGAGCGACAACGTCGCGGTGGAATTCCCCGGCACCGAATTCGTGCGGCCGTGCAATCTGTGCCCGCACATGAAGCGCATCACGCTGCCAAGAATCCTCAACGCCCTTGAGACCATGACGGTCGAAGTCACGGTCGATCCGGCCATCGTTCCCCGCGCCCGCAAGAGCGTGGAACGCATGCTGGCGGTGCCCGTCTCTCCGGCCCGTTCAGCCGCGTAAGGAGCTGCCATGAAGCCGCATATCGACAATGTCATCGAAACCCGGGGTGCCCTCATCCTCGGCGCCGGCGTGGCGGGACTGTTCACCGCGCTGAAGATGGCGCCGTTCCCGTGCGTGGTGCTTGCCGACGAGCATCCCGGCGTATCGGGTTCCAGTGCCCGCGCCCAAGGCGGCATCGCCGCGTCGGTCGGGCATGGCGATACCTGGCAGAGCCATGCCGCCGACACGATTGCCGCCGGCGCCGGCCTCAGCGATCCCGGGATTGCCGCCCTGGTGGCGCGCGAGGCGCCCGATCGCATTCACGACCTCGTCGATTTCGGTGCCCCCTTCGATCGCGCCAAGGACGGCTCGCTGGCGGTCGGCCGGGAAGCGGCGCATTCGGCCGCGCGCATCGTCCACGTCAAGGGCGACCGTGCCGGCGCCGAAGTGATGCAGGCGCTCGCCGCCGCGGCCCGCGCCACCAAATCGATCCGCATCATCGAAGGCTTTCACGCCGTCGAGCTGGCGGTGGAAGACGGCCGCGTCGTCGGCCTGTTCGCCAAGACCTGGCACGGCCCGGTGCAGCGGCTGATCCTGATCCGCTCCTCGGCGGTGGTGCTGGCGACCGGCGGGCTCGGCGCTTTGTATGCGGTCTCTACCAATCCGCCGGAAAGCCGCGGCGAAGGACTCGGCATGGCGGCGCGCGCCGGTGCGGTGATCGCCGATCCCGAATTCGTGCAGTTCCACCCGACCGCCATCGCCATCGACAAGGACCCTGCCCCGCTCGCCACCGAAGCGTTGCGCGGCGAAGGCGCCATCCTGATCGACGAGGCCGGCCGCCGCTTCATGCCGGGCCTCCACGCCGACGCCGAACTGGCGCCGCGCGATGTGGTGGCCCGCGCCATCCATCGCGAGCTGGTCGCCGGCCACAAGGTGTTTCTCGACTGCCGCAAGGCGGTGGGCGCGGAGTTCACGTCGCACTTCCCGACCGTTTATGAGATCTGCCGCGAGGCCGGCATCGATCCGGTGACCCAGCCGATCCCGGTGGCGCCCGCCGCGCATTATCACATGGGCGGCATCGCTTCCGACGTGCGCGGCCGCACCTCACTCGACGGGCTGTGGGCGATCGGCGAATGCGCCTGCACCGGCCTGCACGGCGCCAACCGGCTGGCCTCCAATTCGCTGCTCGAAGCGCTCGTGTTCGGCGCCCGCGCGGCGGAGGACATCCGCGCCAACGTCCTGCCGCGCAAAAACCGCGGCACGCCGCCTGCCCCCGCCCGCTCCGCGGCGGCGCCGGTGCCGCGCCAGCTGCGCGAGATCATGACCCGCTTCGCCGGGCTCGAGCGCGACGCCGCCGGGCTGTCGGAAGCCCTCGCCCGCATTGCCCAGATCGAGCGTGCCGGCGGCCATGAAGCATCGCTGCTCAACATGACCGTGACCGCCAAGATGGTCGTCGCCGGAGCCCTCACCCGCCGCGAAAGCCGGGGCGGCCATACCCGCATCGACTTCCCGGATACCGATCCCGGCTCGGCGCGCACCTTCATGACCCTCGCCGATGCCGAGCGGATTGCCGCCGACGCCGCCCTGCCAGACAGTCCCGCCTGCGCCGCTCGTTAACCATTTCAGGACTTGCCCGCCATGCCTTTCCCGCTTCGCACGCCGCCGTTCCTGCTGATGGAGCCGATCGTCCGCCAGGCGTTGGAGGAGGATCTGGGCCGGGCCGGCGACATTACCAGCGACCTGGTGCTACCGGCGGGGCAGCGCGCCACAGCCCTCCTGGTGGCCCGTAAGGCGGGGACCATTGCCGGGCTGGGGACGGCCGAGGCCGCCTTCCACATCCTGGACGGCTCGCTCAAGGTCCGTCTGGAGGCACGGGATGGCGCCACCGTCAGCGCCGGCACCCCGCTGCTGGCTGTGCAGGGCTCCGCGAGGTCAATTCTCGCCGCCGAGCGGGTGGCGTTGAACTTCGTCGGGCACCTGTCCGGGGTCGCCACTGCGACCCGCGCCCTGGTCGACGCCGTCAAAGAAACCAAGGCGAGAATCGTTTGCACTCGCAAGACGACACCGGGCCTGCGCATTCTTGAGAAATACGCGGTGCGCTGCGGCGGTGGCGTCAATCACCGCTATGGCCTCGACGACGGCGTTCTCATCAAGGACAACCACATCGTCGCCGCGGGCGGCATCAAGCCGGCGGTGGAGCGCGTATTCTCGGGCCTCGGCCACATGGTCAAGGTGGAAGTGGAAGTGGATTCGCTGGAGCAGCTGCAGATCGCGCTCGAACTCGGCGTCGATACCGTGCTGCTCGACAACATGACGCCCAACACGCTGCGCCAGGCGGTGATGATCAACGCCGGTCGCGCCGCGCTGGAAGCCTCGGGCAGCGTCACCCTCGAAACCGTGCGCGCCATCGCCGAAACCGGCGTCGACTACATCTCCTCCGGCGCCATCACCCATTCGGCGCCGAGCCTGGATGTGGCGCTGGATTTCTGAGACGCGAATAGCGAATAGCGAATAGCGAATAGCGAATAGCGAAAGAAAAAGGGCTGACGGCGCCGTCGCACGTCAACCCCTATTCGCTACTCACTTCTCTTCGCTCACATGTCCCGTTTGATCGGGGATTTGCGGTAGAAGACGTGGTTGCCGATCTGGGTGGTGCGGGCGAATTCGCCGGCCCATTCGGGATCGACCGTGATCGAGTGGAAGTTCACCGCCCCGCCGGTGGCGTTCTTGAGCGGCTCCTCGCCGGTCAGGATGCGGGCGGCAAGCTGCTGCGCACGCGTCCAAGCCACCATGTTCTTGGTCTGGTGCAGCGCGCCGTTGCAGGTGAACGAGAACTGGCACTTGGGCTGGTTGGCGCCCTCGTAGACGACGGCGCAGATCGAGTGGCCGTACTTGCCCTTCTGCAGCCGCGTGAAGATCACCTCGGCGATGGCCTTCTGGCCCTTTTCGCCCTCGCCGCGCGCTTCGTAGTAGAGCGCATCGGACAGACAGCGATGCTCCTTGAGCAGTTTCTTCATCACCGCCTGCTCGATCATGGAGGCGCCACGCACTTCTTCGGCGGACACCGGCACGACCGGCTGCACCGGTTCGGCGGATTGAACGGGCTGGGCCGCAGCGACCATCGTCGTCGCGGGCTTGAGTTGTTCCGCGTGCGGACGATACGCAGCCGCCGCTCCGACTGCCGCGCTGACTGCGGCGAGTACGACGGTGAGCGCACCAACGAGAATGCGATCGGATCGTCGTAGGACGTCTGGCGATTTCTTTTGCATCGGGAATGACTCTCTTCGGATTTCGTTTCGTCTGTGTCGGCCGGATGGTCGACCTTGGTCGGCGTGAACTCGAACAGTTCCCCCTTCTCCCCATGGGGGAGTGGCGCGTCTAGCCGCTCAACAGTGTGCCGGTCAAATGAAAAAATACGGAATCGTGACATCGCGTCACGCTTGAAAATCAAAAAGCGAGGCAAACCCTGGGGATTTTCAAACCACTTTCACGCGATGATTACATTGGTGTGATCGATATTTTTGCGTTCAGGACATTCGAACGACTCAAATCACACGCACGCTAATGTGCCATCGACGCAATCGTTCAGCGCCTCACGCCGCATACAATGACTGCTTCGTCCCTATACGAAGAAGCCCCCGGATTGCTCCGAGGGCTTCCCGTCATGACTTCGACGAAACGTCAGATCACACGTCGCGTTCGAACTTCTTCAGCGCCGCCTGGGCTGCCGCAAGACGCGCCACCGGCACGCGGAACGGCGAGCACGAAACGTAGCTGAGGCCGATCTGCTGGCACAGTTCGATCGAGTTCGGATCGCCACCGTGCTCGCCGCAGATGCCGATCTCGATGTCCGGACGGGTCTTCTTGCCCCGCTCGGCCGCGATCGCCATCAATTCGCCGACGCCGTCGCGATCGATCGACACGAACGGATCGCGCACCAGAAGGCCCTTCACCTGATAGTCGGTGAGGAACGGACCGGCGTCGTCACGGCTGATGCCGCAGGTGGTCTGCGTCAGGTCGTTGGTGCCGAACGAGAAGAACTGCGCGGTTTCCGCAAGCTTGCCGGCCTGCAGAGCGGCGCGCGGCAGTTCGATCATGGTGCCGATCTTGAAGTTCGGGAGCTTGCCCTTCTCCTTCTTCACTTCCTCGGCGACCTTCTTGATGATGTCGGCCGCGAGATCGAGTTCCTGCTTCCAGGCCACGATCGGGATCATGATTTCGGCATCGACCTTGATGCCTTCGTTTTCGACATTCACCGCCGCTTCGATCACGGCGCGCGCCTGCATCGCAGTGATTTCCGGATAGGTGACGCCGAGGCGGATGCCGCGGTGACCCAGCATCGGGTTGAATTCGTGCAGGGTCGAGCTCTTCTGCTTCAGCTTCTCGACGGAGATGCCGGCCTGCTTGGCAACCGCTTCGAATTCCGAGTCCTTGTGGGGCAGGAATTCATGCAGCGGCGGATCGAGCAGGCGGATGATGACCGGCAGGCCGTCCATGACGCGGAAGATTTCCTCGAAATCGCCGCGCTGCATCGGCAGCAAGTGGGCGAGCGCCTTCTCGCGCTCTCCCACGGTTTCCGCCAGGATCATCTGACGGACCGACACGATGCGGTCGCCTTCGAAGAACATGTGCTCGGTGCGGCACAGGCCAATGCCCTGGGCGCCGAACGAACGCGCAGTCTTGGCGTCATTAGGCGTGTCGGCATTGGTGTAGACCTTGAGTTCGCGGATCGCGTCGGCCCATTCCATCAGGGTATTGAAGTCGCCGGTCAGTTCCGGATTCTGCATCGACACGCGGCCGACGTAGACGAGACCGGCCGAGCCGTCGATGGTGATCACGTCGCCCTGCTTCAGGACCTTGTCGCCGACCGTCATGATCTTCTTATCGTAGTCGATGCGGAGCATGCCGCAACCGGCGACGCAAGGACGGCCCATGCCGCGGGCCACCACCGCCGCGTGGCTGGTCATGCCGCCGCGCGCCGTGACGATGCCCTTCGCGGCGTGCATGCCGTGAATGTCTTCCGGGCTGGTTTCGACGCGGACGAGGATGACGTCGTGGCCTTCGTTGGCCAGCTTCTCGGCTTCGTCGGCCGTGAACACGGCTTCACCGATGGCGGCACCGGGCGAGGCGGCCAGACCGGAGGTGTACTTGGTCTTCGCGGCCTTGGGGTCGAGGGTCGGATGCAGCAGCTGGTCGAGCGCCGACGGATCGACGCGCTGGACGGCCGTTTCCTTGTCGATCAGGCCTTCCTTGACGAGGTCGATGGCGATCTTCAGCGCGGCCTTGGCGGTACGCTTGCCGGCGCGGCACTGCAGCATCCAGAGCTTGCCTTCCTGGATGGTGAACTCGACGTCCTGCACTTCCTTGAAGTGATGCTCAAGCTTCTGCCCGATGTCGAACAGCTCCTTGTACATCTGGGGCATCGACTCTTCCATCGACGACTTCTTCGAGCCCTGACGTTCGCGCACCAGCTTGGTGATCGCTTGCGGGGTACGAATGCCGGCGACGACGTCTTCGCCCTGGGCGTTGATGAGGTATTCGCCGTAGAGGTAGTTCTCGCCGGTGGCGGGATCGCGGGTGAAGGCGACGCCGGTGGCCGAGGTCTCACCGCGGTTGCCGAACACCATCGCCTGCACGTTCACGGCCGTGCCCCAGTCGCCCGGGATCTTGTTGAGGCGGCGATAGGTCTGGGCGCGAGCGCACATCCAGCTCGAGAACACGGCGCCGATGCCGCCCCACAGCTGCTCTTCGACGGTATCCGGGAACGGCTTGCCCTGCTTCTTCTCGACCAGGGCCTTGAACTTCGCGGTCACGGCCTTGAGGTCGTCGGCGTCAAGGTCGGTGTCGAGTTCGACGCCCTTGGCTTCCTTGGCGTGGTCGAGGATTTCTTCGAAGTCGTTGCGGTCCATGCCGAGCACGACGTTCGAATACATTTCGACGAAGCGGCGATAGCTGTCCCACGCGAAGCGCGGATTGTTGGTCAGCTTGATCACGCCTTCAACCGTTTCCGGCGTCAGGCCGAGGTTGAGGACGGTGTCCATCATGCCCGGCATCGAAACGCGGGCGCCCGAACGGACCGAAACCAGCAGCGGATTCTTGGGATCGCCGAGCTTGGCGCCCATGATCTTGCCCATCTTCTCGACGGCGGCATCGACCTGCGCCTTGAGATCGGACGGATACTGATGGCCGTTGGCGTAGAAATACGTGCAGACTTCCGTGGTCACCGAGAAGCCCGGAGGGACGGGCAATCCGATATTGCTCATTTCGGCGAGGTTCGCACCCTTGCCGCCGAGCAGATTACGCATGGAGGCTTCGCCATCCGCGGAGCCGTCACCGAAATTGTAGACCCATTTCGTCATCGTTTCTCTCACCTTGTTATGTTTTGACTTGAGCGCTTGCCATTGCGTCCGCACGTCATAGCCAGCGAATGAAGGTCGCCGTACGCACTGAGAACTCGAATTCCAACGGCCCATCGGATTGCCGACGAATTCGCTATTGGCGAAATCGCCTCAGAGGCATCCGATGTGGTTAAGACCTGCATTCGCGGGCCATGCCGTGGTTTGGAGTGAATGGCATCACTTGTAATTTCCGGAATAGGGCTGTCCCCGTAGAGACGCAATGTGGTAGTCCTGCGCGGTTTGACGCACTAATATTTCAAGGACAATTTCACCCGGACGCGCTGTCGATGACATCGCGCGTTGCGCAAGGACACACCGGATTACACGGTGCTCTCGAGTTTGATGGGCGGGCTATTACGCCGAAATGTGGCCAAAAGCGAGCGCAAACGTATCCGAAATAGAGCAGATTTTTTGCATCCAGTGCTTACATTTTGACGCAGCCGAAATAGGGCAAAAATGAGGCTTCGTTTTCACGAAAACTGCCTATGAAATATGCTGCCGAGTGCGTTCGGATTGACTTCTTTGACAGCATTGCGAAGGCCGCGTGACAGCGAGAATCAACACGCTTCGGTGAGACCGGCGTCATCGCCGAGGCGGGACAAATGATGCGGCGCCGATGTAGCTTTGCCGGACCACGACAGCGAAGGTGAAGCCATGGCGCTCAAGAAGTTCATCATCGAACGCGACATCCCGGCCGTCGGCAGCCTTGAGCGCGACCAGTTTCGCGAGGCCGCCGGCAAGTCGAACAAAGTGCTGGCCGAACTCGGCCCCGACATCCAATGGCAGGAGAGCTACGTCGCCGGCGACAAGACATTCTGCGTTTATCTGGCGAAGGACGAAGCAATCATCCGCCAGCACGCCGACAAGAGCGGCTTCCCGGCAAGTAAAATCACCGAAGTCCGCCGCATGATCGACCCGACGACCGAGAAGGAAGGGTGAGCAATATGTGCCATCCCCGCTAAGCCACCCCTCTTTGCCATCCCCGGCAAGCCACCCCTGCTTGTCATCCCCGGCAAGCGAAGGCGCGAAGCGGCGGAGCGCCGACCGGGGACCCAGGTGGTGGCGCCCGCACCGTGGCGACGAAAGAATACCGATGCCCGTCCTGACGGAGCGAGGAAGCCGTGACCACCTGGGTCCCCGGTCTCAACCTTCTCAGCGCTGCGAAGCGCTCGCCGGGGATGACAAGTTATCCCTCGATCTTCGAAAAATCCGCCGCCAAATGCAGCGTGGCGCGCAGGCGCGACAGCAGCAGAAGGCGGTTCTTGCGCAGGGACGGGTCCTTGTCGTTGACCGTGACCTTGTCGAAGAACGCATCCACCGGAGCACGCAGGCGGCTCATCACGCCCATCGCTTCCACAAAGCGCTCGCGCTCGATTTCGGCCTTCACCAGGTCCGCCGCGGAGGAAAGTTCCACGTACAGCGCCTTTTCCTCGTCGAGCACCAGCGCGTCGGGATCGGGCGAGCCGTCGAAGGTGGT
>NZ_JBWZET010000368.1:0-2543 GCF_056722145.1 Rhizomicrobium sp.
GATGAAATCGGCGACGCGGTCGTGCAGTTTTTTCAGCGAGTCCTCGTGCGCATACACCATGTGGCCGGAGGGGTAGTATTCGTACTCGATGTTGCGCGCCAAATTCGCCGGGATCGGCAGATGGTGCATTTCGAACCAGCCCTCGTAGTACGGCGTCGCGAGATCGTAATAGCCGCCGTTCACCAGCACTTTCAGATTCGGATTGGTCTTCAACGCCAGCGCCAGATCGGGCATCACGTTGGTCGAGGCCTGCAGCGCAATACCGGCGCCGGGCGGCTTGTGCTTGAAATCCCAGAACGCGGACACATCGGCAAACGGCTTGAAAGTCTTGCCTTCGCCGTACTTGAGGTCGCTGCGGACATAGTCGTTGAAGGCGGAGACATAGGCCGAACTGATCGCCGAGGATTGCGGATCGTAATCGGCCGTTTTCGACAGCGGATCGATGGTCGGGCCGGAAAAACGCGTGTCGAGCCGGCCGGTGGTGAGATCGGCCTGATCCTGCAGCGCCTTCTCGAACACGCCGCCGGAAATGCGCAGGTCCGCCTTCAGGATGTAGCCGACCGGCAGGCCGGTGTAGGCGTGCAAGCGGCTCGCGATCGCCTGCCGCCGCTCGGGCGTGAGACTGTTGCCCGCCGTCAGCGCGCTGGCGTAGTCGGTCATGGCGAAATGCTCGACCTCGCGCACGAAGCCGACCATGTCGTCGGGGCGCTTGCCCGGCAGGCGGTTGTGATACCACGCCGTCGCGGCATAGGTCGGCAGCGCCAACTGGTACGGCACGTCGATGCCGGGATTGGTTTCCGGCCCGTCGGGCGACAGGTCAAACGCCAAAATCTGCGACAGCATGATCACGCCGTTGAAGTCGATACCCTCCTCGTTCGACAACTCGTTGACGACGACCGCGGCGCGGGTGGTGCCGTAGCTTTCGCCGAACAGGTACTTCGGCGAGTTCCAGCGGCCGTACTTCGAGAGGAATTTCTTGATGAACTGGGTGAAGGCCCAGGCGTCCTGGTCGACGCCGAAGAAGCTCTTCTCCTTGTCCTTGCCGGCGATGCGTGAGAAGCCCGCGGCAGGCGCGTCGATGAACACGATGTCGCTTTCGTCGAGCAGCGAGAAAGCGTTGTCGACCAGTTTGTAGGGCGCGGCGGGCGTATGGGTATCGTCGGAGGTGACGACCCGCTTGGGCCCGAACGCCCCCATGTGCAGCCACACCGTCGCCGAGCCCGGTCCGCCGTTGAACAGGAACGTCACCGGCCGGTTCTTGAGGTTGGCGCCCTTCTTGAAATAGGCGACGTAGAACATCGCCGCCTCGGCGTCGGGATTGTCGGCCTTGTCCTTGGCGGCGTCGTCCCAGCCGCGCGGATGCACGATCAGCGTGCCGGCCACCGCCTCGTAGGGCACCGCCAGCAGCCCGGTCCGCACCGAACCGGAGGAATGAACCTCTTCCGACTCGAAATGGGCGGTCCGTTCGGGGACCGGCAACGACTGGGCCGGCCAGGGCGCCAGCCAGGCCGCCAGGACGAACAGCGAGGCCACCGCCACCAATCCGCCCAATACAACCGTCGATCTTTGCATTGCCGTCTCCGCCAGGGATTCGCCGGTGCCATGCTGGCACACGCGGACGCTGTCGAAAAACCGGCCGCCCGGTTAAAACGCCGCAATTCACGATCCTTTGTCCGCCAGACTTGCGGGGCCGGGCGCAAGAATCGACAATGCGCTGCGTGGAAGGGGGCTGTAAGGATGCCAAGTAAAGTGACGCGGGGAAGTGGGAAAAAGCGGACCAGCGCCGCAACCATCTACGACGTGGCGCGGCGGGTCGGCGTGTCGCCGATGACCGTGTCGCGCGTGGTCAATGGCGAGTCCAACGTCCGCGAAGCCACCCGCGCCGCCGTCCAGAAGGCGATGCGCGAACTGCAGTTCCGCCCCAACAAGGCGGCGCGCAGCCTCGCCGGGGCCACCGAGATCCGCATCGGCCTGATCTACAACAACCCGTCGGTCGCCTATTTCACCGAGTTCCTGATGGGCGCGCTGGAAGGGGCCGGCCGCAACGGCGCCCAGATCGTGGTCGACAAATCCAAGATTGGCGATCCCGCCGCCGGTACCGCCGCCGTGCGCTCCCTGCTCAAGGGTGGCGTCAACGCCATGATCCTCACCGCGCCGTTGAGCGAATCCCTCGACCTGATCGCCGAACTGAAGGGTCTCGGCATCGCCATCGTCGGCATCGCCACCGGTTCGTTCACCGGCGAGATCACCTGCGTCGGCATCGACGACTTCCGCGCCGGCTATGACATGACGAAATACCTGATCGGCCAGGGCCACACGCGCATCGGCTTCATCAAGGGCCATCCCTCGCATTCGTCGAGCCGGTTGCGCTTCGCGGGCTTCGAAGCGGCGATCCGCGACGCCGGCGCCAAGGTCGAACCGCCGCCGGTGGCGCAAGGTTTTTACAGCTATCGCTCCGGCATGATGGCTGCCGACGAACTGCTCACCGGCAAGTCGCCGCCCACCGCGATCTTCGCCTCCAACGACGACATGGCCTCGGGCGC
>NZ_JBWZET010000369.1:0-5617 GCF_056722145.1 Rhizomicrobium sp.
CGTCGTCGTGCTGGTGGCGCTGCTGCTCAGTTTCCTTGCCACGCTCTATCCGGCCTGGCGGGCGGCACGGCTCGATCCGGTGGAGGCGCTGCGCTATGAGTGACGCAACCATGGGTGCCGCGCTCCGGTTCGAGAACATCGTCCGCATCTTCAAGGAAGGCACCGCCGGCCAGCTCGAGATTTTCCGCGAGGCTAGCGCCCATCTGATGCCGGGCGAGATCGTCGCGCTGGTGGGCCCGTCGGGCGCCGGCAAGTCGTCGCTGTTGCATATCGCCGGGCTGTTGGAAGCGCCGACCTCGGGCGACGTCTTGATCGACGGCCACTACGTCGCCGGCATGAGCGACGATCAGCGCACCCGCATTCGCCGCGAGACCATCGGCTTCGTCTATCAGGCCCATCACCTGCTGCCGGAATTCACCGCCCTCGAAAACATCATCATCCCGCAGATGATCGCCGGCGTGTCGCGCAAACAGGCGGCGGTGGAAGCGACGCGGCTGCTGACGACGATGGGATTGGAAGGCCGCCTCACGCATCGCCCGGCGCAGTTGTCCGGCGGCGAACAGCAGCGCGTCGCCATCGCCCGCGCGCTCGCCAATCATCCGCGCATCCTGCTTGCCGACGAGCCGACCGGCAATCTCGATCCCAAAACCGCCGCCGGCGTGTTCGAGGCGCTGGTGACGCTGGTGCGCTCGGAAGGCGTCGCCGCCCTGATCGCGACCCATAATCTGCAGCTCGCCGCCAAGATGGACCGCGCCCTGGTCCTCCACGAAGGCCGCCTGCTGGATGCGGGCAAGCTGGGCGCCAAGGAATAAGCTGCCATAACGGCAGGCTTGCGAACTTCCCCTCATCCTGAGGAGCGACCGCAGGGAGCGTCTCGAAGGACGCAGGGCTTTTCCGCCTCGCTGAACTTTGTCATGGTTCGCGGCGTACCAGGGAGCCGCCCATGGACAAATCCCTTTTCGACCAGGTTGAAGCCTATTTCGCGGAGAAGGTGGTCAAGCCCGATCCGTCGTATCGCGCCGTGTACGAAGCCTCGCTTGCCGCCGGCCTTCCCGACATTGCCGTCAGCGCGCCCGAGGGCAAGCAGCTTCACCTGATGGCGAAGATGTGCGGTGCCAAGCGCATCCTCGAGATCGGTACGCTCGGCGGCTATTCGACGTTGTGGCTGGCGCGCGCGATGGCGCCGGGCGGCAAGATCGTCACCATCGAGTACAGCCCGCGCCATGCCGAGGTGGCGCGCGCCAATCTCGCCAAGGCCGGCGTTCACAACCGCGTGGAAATCCTCGTCGGCGCCGCGCTCGACATCTTTCCGACCCTCAAGGGCACCTTCGACTTCTTCTTCATCGACGCCAACAAGGACGGCTACGCGGATTATTTCCGCTGGGCGGTGAAGCTGGCGCGGCCGGGCAGCGTGATCGTCGCCGACAATGTCGTGCGCCAGGGCGAGGTCATTCACGACAGCGACGACCCGGCGGTCAAGGGCGTGCGCCTGATGATGGACGCCGTCGCCGCCGAACCCCGCGTCTCCGCCAGCGTCATCCAGACCGTCGGCAGCAAAGGCCACGACGGCTACCTCGTGGCGGTGGTGGCCGGGTAGGGTCCAGAAGGGATTTCTGCCCCCGCGGGCAACGAGATCGTCCCGCCCGCACGTCAGACCGTGGGGGAAGTCGCCGGGAAGGGGGCGCTAGAGCAGCGAACTTTGATGTGAGATTGCCACCACACTGTCATCGCCCGCGACTGCGGGCGACCCAGGTTAAATCTGTCGCGATTTTTGGTGGCGTGCCAGATGCCATCTGGTTGGCCCGCAGCCGCGGGCCATGACACCAAGGGAGAGGCCGGCGTTCGAGTGACTCGGGATGAACGTTCGTTAGGCCTCCGCTGCGAAGGCGAGCTTAATGGCGTAGTCGCGGATGTCTGCCGGCCAGCCCGCGATGAGCTCGCCGAACCGCTTCAGGTCGCCGCCGAACAAGGCGCGGACGGCCTCCTCATAGCCGGGCCGGTCGCCGGCCATCACGGTCACGAAGCGGTAGGCCGCCTCATTGGCAGCGCGTCGGCGATCGCGGTCGCCGCTGGTGCGGCGGGCCTGGTCGACCAGTTTGCGCAGGGCGACCGAGGCGCCGCCCGGTTGGGCATCGAGCCACTGCCAGTGCCGCGGCAGCAGCGTGATTTCCCGGCCGACGACGCCCAGCTTGGGACGGCCGCGGCGTCCGCTGCGCTCGGGCTCGGCTTCGGACGGCTCGGGTTGGCGTACTCGCGCCGCCGCCTCGGGAAGGCGGGCGACGATGTCCTGCTTGGAACCGGTGAGATCAAGTTCGATTGTGTGGGCGCTGGCATCATCGAACACCAGAATCGGTGCCTCCGCCCCCGAATCGATGTGATTCTTCAGCACCAGGACCACTTCGACGAGGGGGCCGGCGACCAGCCGGTTGGCGCCTTCAAAGGCGGTGCAAGGGCGAAACAGGACGTCTTCCATGGCGGTGGGCTCCGGTGCGGCTCTATCCGAATATTACCGTGGGAAAAATCGGTGTCAATCGTAATAAAACCATGGTGTAAATTGGCCATCACTGATGTATCTGTTTTGTTCTTGACAGAACATACGGCGAACAATAGCGTGTGGGCAACGCTGTGGATGGACGGTTGATACCCCTGTGGAGGCTTTGATGACTTGGTTGAAGGACGTGTTGGCAGGCCTTGGTTTGATTGTATTTTTCGCCTCCAGTTTTTTCCTCGCCGGAGCCGCACAGGCGGTCTTGATGGCCGGTTGAGGGGTTCCTGTGGATGGAACGCGCGACGCCCTTCTTGCCGGGGTCCGCACGCCATAAACCTGTCGCCTGCACGGGAGTGAACCATGACGGGAGCGGCAGCGAGGAAGGACATTGTCCCTCCGACCACGGCTGAGTTGCACGCCGCGCTCGGCGGCAGCACCTCGGCGTGGCCGCAGATCGTCAGCGGGCTGGATGAGGCTTTCGGTCCCCTGGAGCTGGAGTGGCGGCCATCGGATTTGGCGTTTGGCCGGCTGTGTCTGGTCCGCCGCCGCGGCAAGCCGCTGGTCTATCTGTTGCCGATGGCCGGCCAGCTTTTGGTCGGGGTTGTGCTCAATGGTTACGCCTTCCAGTGCGCGATGCGCTCGGAGCTGCGCCCGGCGATCAAGCAGATGCTGGCCGACGCCCGGCCGACCGGCGAGGGCCGGGGTATCCGCTTCGTGGTCAAGTCCGAGGCCGACATCGCCGAAGTGATGACCCTGGCCCAGTGCATCGTGGCGGCGGAGGACTAGCGTGGCGGAGGCAACCAAACCGGCCGGGTTCGTCCACCTTCGGGTGAAGAGCGCCTATTCGCTGATCGAAGGCGCCATCCGGCCCAAGGAACTGGCCAAGCTGTGCGTCGAAAACGCCATGCCGGCCGTGGCGGTCACCGACGTCAACAACGTCTTCGGCGTCTTCGACTGGACCGACGTGGTCGCCAAATCGGGCGTCCAGCCGATCGTCGGCTGCATGCTGGCGGTGGAGCTGACCGGCGCCCAGACCCTCGGCTCCAAGCCGAAGCCGCCGTATCTGCCAATCTACATCCAGAACAAGCAGGGCTATCTCAACCTCTGCAAGCTGTTGTCGGCCGCGTATCTGGAGGTCGAGCCCGGCGACTGGCCGCATGTCACCGCCGACAAGCTCGCCAAGTATAACGAAGGCATCATCGCGCTCACCGGCGGCCCCGGCGGCCCGGTCAACAAGCTGGTCGAGACCGGCCAGCTCGACGCCGCCGAGGCGGTGCTCGACAAGCTGACCGACATTTTCCCCAATCGGCTTTACGTCGAACTCCAGCGCCACGGCCTGCCGGAAGAGCGGGCGGCGGAAAATGGCCTGATCGATTTCGCCTATGCCAAGAAGCTGCCGCTGGTCGCCACCAACGACGTTCATTTCGGCCGTGCCGACATGCACGAGGCGCACGATGCGCTGCTCTGCATCGCTGATGCGACCTATGTCTCGGTGGAAGACCGCCGCCGCGTCACCCGCGAGCACCGTTTCAAGACCGCCGCGGAGATGACGGCGCAGTTCGCCGATCTGCCGGAGGCGATCGCCAATACGCTGGAAATCGCGCGGCGCTGCGCCGTCAAGCCGATCAAGCGCAACCCGCTGCTGCCGATTTTCGAGCCGGCCTCCGGCCTTTCCGCCGAAGAGGAATTGAAGGCGCAGGCCGAAGCGGGCCTGGAACGGCGCCTCGCCAAGAACGGGCTTTATGCCGACCGCAAGGTCTACGACGACCGCTTGGCCTACGAACTCGACATCATTATCAAGATGCAGTTCCCCGGCTACTTCCTGATCGTGTCCGATTTCATGAAATGGACCCGCGCCCAGGCGATTCCGGTCGGCGTGCGTGGCTCCGGCGCCGCTTCGCTGGTGGCGTGGTCGCTCGACATCACCAACCTCGATCCCTTGCGGTTCGGCTTGTTCTTCGAGCGCTTCCTCAACCCGGAACGTATCTCGATGCCGGACTTCGACATCGACTTCTGCCAGGAGCGGCGCGACGAGGTCGTGCATTACGTGCGCGACAAATACGGCCACGACAAGGTCGGCCACATCCTGGCGCTGGGGTCCTTGCAGGCCCGTGCCGCGGTGCGCGACGTCGGCCGCGTGCTGCAGATGCCGCTCGGTCTGGTCGACCGCATCGCCAAACTCATCCCCGGCCAGCCCGGCAAGCACATCACCATCGACGAGGCCATCGCCGGCGAGCCGCGGCTGCAGCAGATCGCCGAGCAGGAGCCGATCGCCGAGCGGCTGTTCTCGATCGCCAAGAAGGTGGAAGGGCTTTACCGCAACGTCTCCACCCATCCTGCCGGCGTCATCATCGGCGACCGGCCGCTCAATGAGCTGCTGCCGCTCTATTTCGATCCGCGTTCCGACGTGCCGGTGGCGCAGTTCGATTACAAGGGTGCCGAAAAATCCGGTCTGGTGAAGTTCGACTTCCTCGGCCTCAAAACCCTGACCGTGATCGCCAAGGCGCAGGACCTCTTGAAGGACCGCGGCATCGAGCTCGATACCCAGTCGATCGATTTCACCGACAAGCCGACCTTCGAGATGCTGGCCAAGGGCGACAGCGTCGGCGTCTTCCAGCTTGAATCCACGGGCATGCGCGACCTGATGCGCAAGATGAAGCCCGACCACATCAACGACCTCGTGGCGCTTGTGGCGCTGTATCGCCCGGGTCCGATGGACTCGATCCCGAAATACATTTCGGTCAAGAACGGCCGCGAGGCGCCGGAGTATCTCCACCCCAAGCTCGAGCCGATCCTGAAAGAAACCTACGGCGTCATGACGTACCAGGAAGACGTCATGCACATCGCCCAGGAATTGGCCGGCTACACCATGGGGCAGGCCGACAATCTGCGCCGCGCCATGGGCAAGAAGATCGTCGCCGAGATGGTCAAGGAGCGCGAGCGCTTCCTGAAGGGCGCCTCCGAACGCGGCGTGTTGCCGGCCGTCGCCGAACAGATTTTCGATCAGGCCGCCAAGTTCGCCGGTTACGGCTTCAACAAGGGCCACGCCGCCGCCTACGCCCAGGTCGCCTATCAGACCGCGTATCTGAAGGCGAATTATCCGGTCGAATTCCTCGCCGCGTCGATGAC
>NZ_JBWZET010000370.1:0-9345 GCF_056722145.1 Rhizomicrobium sp.
ATCCGTTGATGTATGGTGCGTACAATCTCAATCCCTTCCTGGTGTCGGTCGAAATCGTGCCGATGCTGGTGGTCAACCAGGGCGAAGTCGCGGTGCTGAAGGCCTATGTCGGCCTTGCCACCGAAGACACCTCGGGCGCCGATTTCAAGTTCGGCAGCCTGGTCCGCCCCGGCCATCGCGGCATCTGGCAGGAGCCGTTGCGCACCGGCAAATACGCCATCAACCCGCGCTGCTATTCGGCCGAAATCGTGCCGACCTTCATCCTGACCCTCAACTGGGCCGAAGCGACCTCCACCGCGCACGAGCTCGACAAATCGTTGAAGCAGATCACCGCGAAGTCGAAGGAAGGCTTCATGTTCGACATCGACCTGCAGGTGCAGATCCATGTCCCGGACACCGAAGCGCCGAAAGTGATTTCCATCGTCGGCACCATGCTGAACCTCGTCACCGAGGTGTTGCAGGCGGCGGTCGGCAACCACTTCCGCGATAAGCTGCAGTCGATGCCGGCCATCGACTTCATCGAGAAGCGCCAGGAAGTGCAGATGCAGGCGCAGGAGCACATCACCCAGAAGCTCAAGGAATACCGCATCGAAACCCGCGGCGTGTACATCCAGGACGTGGTGTTCCCACAGGCGCTGGTCGACGTGCTGACGGCGCGCGAAATCGCCAATCAGCAGCAGGAGACCTATAAGGCCGAGGAAAAGGCGCAAGGCCAGCGCCTCGAACTCGAACAGGCCCGCGGCAAGGCCGACATGCAATCGGAACTGGCGCGCTCGGCGATCGGCATCGACATCGCCAAGAACAAGGCGCAGGGCGTGCAGAACGAAGCCGACGGCGAAAGCTATCGGCTCGAAAAGGTCGGCCGCGCCTCGGCAGTGAAGACCGAAGCCGAAGGCTTGGCGGTGGCCAAGGGTCTCGAAGCCCAGCAGGCGGCGATCGGCAAGGACCAGACCGCGATCGTCAACGTCGTCAAGGCGCTGGCGGCCGGGGCCCAGCGCTTCATGCCGGAAAATCTTGCGGTAACGCTCGGCGGCGGCGATCTCGGCGCCGGGCTTTCGTCGCTGATCCCGCTGATCATGAAGAAGCTGAACGCCGGTGCTGCGGCCGAACCGGAAGCGCCGGTCACCCAGCACGCGCCGAAAGACGCCGCCAGCTTCGAAGTCGGCTATTCGGCCAAGATCACCGACAAGCACTGAACCGAGCTGATCGGCATAAAAAGGCCCTGCCCTCACCGGCGGGGCCTTTGTTTTTGGGAATCGTCGCGCGCGCGCCGAAACCTGAATCCTGCGCGAGCACTGGGGGACGATTGGGGAATTACCCGAGCTCGTACACCACCGCGTTCCAGAAGCGGACGCGGTGGGCGCCGGTCTTCTTGAAGCCGCGGCGGGCCAGTTCGCGGCCGATCATGGCGTTGAAATAGCCGTGCGCGACCAGGGCCGAGGTGCCGTCTTCCTGCGCCTTGAACATCAGGATATCGGCGGCGGCGGCGGCGCGCTGCTTGGCACGGCGGTAATTTTCGATCTCAGGGTGATAGCCGGCATGCCACAGAATCCGGCTCATCACCGCCCAGGCCGGAACGCCGAGCTTGATCAGCGGAATCTTCGGGCTAGCCAGCGGCGCTTCCTCGAACAGGGTATCGGCGATCAATTCGGCGTGCGGAGCGATCGCCTTGGCGCTTTCCTGCGAGCGCGGCCGCTGCGACACGAACACCGCCGACAGGCCCTTGGCGAGGTCCTGCAATTCCTCCGGCGGCGCGCTGGACGGATCGAGCCCGGCGGCCTCGTAGGCATCGATATAATCGCGGAAACCGTAATGGCTGGTGCGCTGCTGTGTGGAAATCGCCGGCCGGCCATGACGCACCAGCACGATGCGCAGCACCGATTGCGCATAGGCATGGCGGCGCGTCCGGCGTGTCAGACGCATCCTGGCCCTGGCAAAAACGGACGGTCGGGCGTTGATGGTCGCTCCTTGCAGCGTCATCGGCTCACAATACCGGCGGCCGGTGATAAAATTTCAGTGCTTCCCACCCGAAAACCGGTACCCACTTTTCGGGGAAGCGCTCTAAGGTGCATTTAAGGCACAACTTCGGCAAGGTGAAACCCGAGAATGGTCATGGACGAGAGAGACTTCAAAGGCAAGACCGCGATTGTCACAGGTTCCGCAACCGGCATCGGCGCTGCCGTGGCACTGCGGCTCGGACGCGATGGTGCCAATATCGTGGTGAATTTTTCGCAAAGCGAAGCCGAGGCCAACGCCACCGCCGCCGCTGTGGAAGCTGCCGGCGGGCGTGCCATTGTGGTGCAAGGCGATGTCGCCCGCGACGCCGATTGCCGCCGTATCGCCGCCGCCACCCAGGCCGCGTTCGGCACCGTCGACATTCTCGTCAACAACGCCGGCACCACCAAATTCGCCGCCCATTCCGATCTCGAGGCCTTGAGCGAAAACGATTTTCAGCGGCTCTACGGCGTCAACGTCATCGGCGCCTTCCAGATGGTGCGCGCGGTGATCGGACCGCTGAAGGCGAGCGGCCACGGCGCCGTCGTCAATATCTCCTCGATCGCCGGCCTGCTCGGCATCGGGTCTTCGATCGCTTACGCCGCCTCCAAAGGCGCGCTCAACACCATGACGCGGTCGCTGGCGCGCGCGCTCGCCCCGCATGTGCGCGTCAACGCGATTCTGCCCGGCTTCGTCGCCTCGTCGTGGTTTGTGCGTTCGTTCGGGGCCGAAACGGCCGCCAAGCTGGCCGACGATCATCGCAAGACCGTCCCGCTCGATCGCGTCGCCGAGCCCGAAGATATCGCCGATATCGTCGCCTTTTTCGCCGGCCCGATGTCGCGCCACGTTACCGGCGAGACGCTTCTGGCCGACGGCGGATTGCATCTGACCGTGGGTCCGACGAGCTTCCGTTAGACTAACTTACCAACGTATGGGTGCCGATTAATTGGGCAGCACACTGCATAGATGGTGCTCAAACGGTGTTGCATTGCAACAACGAACCCCTGAATCCCGCCTGATTCGCGATTTTCCTGCCGTAAACGTGAGGTTTTCGATATTGCGTAACAGCGGCCCGTCACCGACATGTAGACAGCACTGACGCACAGCGCGTTGGGGCTTGAAGCATTCGAGGGCTGATCCATGAAATCCACTGGCTTGAAACTCACCTTTGCCGCAGCGATGCTGGCCTCCGTGGCCGTGCCGGCGCTGGCCGATGACGCGCCTGCGTATGGCAGCATCGCCGGCTATCTCGCTGTCGAAAGCGACTATCGCTATCGCGGTATCAGCCAGAACAACACCGCCGTCACGCCGGAAGGCTCGCTGAACTGGACTGGCCCGATGGGCTTCTATGCCGGCACCTGGGTCGCGCAAGTCGACTGGGGCGGACACAATCCAAACGTCGAAGTCGACATCTACGGCGGCAAGCACTTCGATCTCGACGGTACCGATCTTAATGTCGAGGCGTATTACTACAGCTATCCCGACTTCAATGCGTACGGCGGCCCGAAGGCGAGCTATTTCGAATTCCAGACCTACCTCACCCACACCTTCGGCAAGCTCACGCTGACGGCAATGGGGGCCTATTCGCCGGAATGGAGTCTCGGCCTCGGCGATGGCTGGTACGGCGCCGGCACCGCTTCTTATGCCATCACCGACTGGCTCAGTGCCAGCGCCACCGTCGGCCATCAGTGGGTGCAAGGCATTCCCAACGATTACACGCACTGGGATATCGGCCTGACGGCGACCTACAAGAGCTTCACGCTCGATGTCCGCTATGTCGGCAACGATATCCAAAAGGGCCTGCCGGCCTTGAACTGGGCTACCACCAACAACGCGACCCGCGACACGGTGAAGGCCAACCTGACCTACAATTTCACCCTGCTCTGATCCTCGCAGCGTATTGAAAAAGGCCCCGATGGAGCGATCCGCCGGGGCCTTTTGTTTGCGTTATTTTCTTCGGCTCAGCGCTAGAGCATCGGACGTTCGGCCGGAATCCCTTGATCGTCCCACGCCCCTCGGTGTCATGGCCCGCGACTGCGGGCCACCCAGGTGTCATCTGGCACAGCCCCTAAGATCGCGACAGATTTGACCTGGATCGCCCGCAGTCGCGGGCGATGACAGTGTTGGGTTGGTGGCGATCTCACATCAAAGTCCGCCGCTCTAGCCTAGTCGTAGTGCCTGATCCGCGGCCACGCCTGTGCCAGCGGCTTCTTCAATCCGCGCTCGATCCAGATCGGCTGATTCGTTTCGTAGGGCATGGCGTAGGGATCGTCGAGTTCGCCGGCCAGCTCGACCGATGCAAAGTCCTTCAAATGGTCCTCGCGCGTACCGCCGATCTCGATGATCACGCTGCCGTCGGCTTGCCGCGGCCCCCAGAGCCAATAGTTGTTGTGACTGCCGATAGCGGGTGGCAGGCCGTATTGCGCGCCGAAGACATCGATTGCCGCCGCTCTGCCGTAGTTGCTGCCGTAGAACGCCGCATGACGGCGCTCGGCAGGCACCAGCGTCCGATAAGCGGCGGCGACCTTGGCTGCCACTTGGGGCCAGCCGTGCATGTCGGCGAAATGCTGCGGCAGGCGCGCCTGCGCCGACGTTTCGGTCGCGGTCGTGGATGGTCCCATGCCCAGGGCACTGGCATAGCGGATGGTACCCTCCTCGGTGAACACCGGAATGGCCAGCGGCGCACTGACAAGGCCCAACACCGCGATAGACGCAGTCAATGCAGTACGGGCCGGCACATTGCGGACCCAACCCTCGATCGCCACCGAACCGACAGCAAAAAGGATCAGATAGATCGAGGACAGATAATACGGCTTGCCGTGATTGGCGACGAACAGCGCGACCAGCAGCACATAGCAGATCGGCAATGCCCGCAACGCCGCAAATTTCGGCTTTACCGCCGCTGCCCAAAGTCCCGACATCCAAACCACCGCCGCGAGCGGACCCATGATCAGAATCTGCTGGCCGATATAGCTCCACGGCGACAGCGCGACGTTCTTGCCGTGTTTGGCGGCTTCACCGAGTTCCCAAAACGGCCAGTGATGGGACCACTGCCAAAGCAGGTTCGGCAGAATGATGGCGGCAGCGATCGCCACTCCACCGTAGACCCACGGTTTGGCGAGCGAACGGCGCAACGGCGTCATGACGAGGCCGACGGCAAGCGCCACCAGGAAAAACCCGATCATGTACTTGCCCTGCAGCGTCACGCCCGCGATCGCACCCAAGACCAGCCACCAGCGTTCATCCCGGGTCTGTTCGATGCGGACGACGCACCAAAAGCAGCACAGCCAACCCAGGGCCTGGAACGTGTCGGTGGTGAACAACAGCCCGATGGCGAGAAAATGCGGCGCAGCCAGGACACAAAGCCCGGCGAGCCCTTGCGCAAAACGGCTGCCGCCGATCGCCCGCGCGAATTCGGCCGTCAACGCCACCGTCGCCGCCATGGCGATCGCCGGCACCAGACGAAAGCCGGTCAGCAGCTCGCCGAACAGTTGATAGGACGCCGCCGCCAGCAGCGGAATGAGCGGTGGCTGATCGACATAGCCCCAATCAAGGTGCCGGCCGCAGACGATGAAATAAAGCTCGTCGCGGCCAAAGCCGTAGCGGCCGTTGGCGACGAGATGGATCACAAAACACAGCGCGCCCAATACCAGCGACGGACGCAGCAACTGTTTGGCGTAGGCCATGTTGCCCCCCCTGCTTTACCCGGGGAGGTTTAGCCGATCGGCGCGAGTCTGTCTTTGGTGGTCAGACCAGCCAGACGAGGCCGGCAATCACCGCCCAGAGCGCGGTGGAGATCGCCAGCGCGAACCAGACGGTCTTGCCCAGCGCCCACGGCTCTTCTTCCTCGGCATGGAGACGGGTCCAGTCCATGTCGAGCGAAACCGGCACCCCACGCTCGGCACGCGCCTCGGCGAGGTTGATCACGTTTTCCTGACGGGCTTGCGAAGTGGCGGCCATGACTGAGCTTCCGGCGGACGACGACGCCATCGTCAGGCACAAGGTTTAAAACGAGTTTAAAGAGGACCGCCAATCGGAAATTGTGAATTCGGCCCGCGCGGACGGCTTCCCTCCTCAGCGAGGGAAGATTGGTCGGAGAGAGAGGATTCGAACCTCCGGCCCCCACGTCCCGAACGTGGTGCTCTACCAGGCTGAGCTACTCTCCGGCCATTCGCCCTGAGACGGGCGAGGGGCGGCGTTATAGCGGGGCAATTCCGACCCGGCAAGCACTCGACCCCCGCGAATTACCGCACCCTGCCGCGGGGCGCGCCAAATCGGCGTTCGTGGCGAAAATCGCGGGCCGGACAAGCCATTACGCCGCCCGGCCCGAATCGTCAGAAGCGCTCGCCGACCAGCGCCTCGCTTTTGGCCCACAGCGCCTTGGCGCGGGTTGCGTCGAGGGCATAGGCGCGCACCCCGCCCATGATGCCGGGGCCCTCTTGCGGCTCGGCGACGTGGCAATCCTCGCAATAGAGCCCGCCCACCAGCTCGGCCGGGGCGCGCACGCCCGCCCATACCGAAGTCGCGGCGCCCTGCGGGATGGTCTTGAACTCGAACGGATCGTTGGCGGGGCGGTTCTTGTTGATGTTGGCCAGCAGCCGTTCCAGCTCGCCGTCGGGCAAATGCCGCCCCAGCTCGGTCTGGATGCCGCCCGGATGCACCGCCGCGGCGCGGATCGCGGTCTTATGGCGCCGGTCGAACTCCACCGCGAACAGGATATTGGCGGTCTTGGAGCGGCCGTAAGCGACCCACGGATCGTAATCGGTCACCTCGAAGTTCGGGTCTTCCAGGTTCACGTCGGAAAAGCGATGGCCCGACGAGGCGAGATTGACCAGCCGCGAGCCCGGTTTGAACAGCGACACGATGCGATTGACGAAGACGAAATGGCCGAGGTGATTGGTGCCGAACTGCAGCTCGAAGCCGTCGGCGGTGACGCTTTTCGGGCTCGCCATGACGCCGGCATTGGCAATCACCAGATCGAACTTATCGCCCTTCTTGACCAGCGCATCGGCCGCGGTGCGCACGCTTTTCAGGGACGCGAGGTTGAGTTCAATCAGCTCGAAACCGCCGTTCTTTTCCGCCCGGACAGCCGCCGTCGCCCGCTCGGCCTTGGCGAGATCGCGCGCCGCGCCGACGACATGGGCGCCATGGGCCTTCAGCGCCCGCGCCGTCTCGACGCCGAGCCCGGCCGACACGCCGGTCACCAGAATGCGCTTGCCGCTGAGATCGAGGCCGTCCAGCACCTCGTCGGTGGTCGATTTCGCGCCAAAATTGTTGGTCATGATCATTCCTTTCCTTGAAGGCCGCCGTAGGGCCGCTCCTTGCCTAAATGGCTGGGAGGGAGTGATTTCCGGCACCCGATCGGCGCGATTTCTTGCCTGATCCTATCAGGGACTTGCGGATCGGCCGCCGCTGGACGATCTTGATGGGATGCCAGACCTTAGCCCTTTGCGCGAGATCGCGCTTCGCCACGCCAGCGGCTGGCGCACCGATACCGCCGTTCCCAACCTGACCATCATCGTCTCGCCCGCGCCGACGCCGCCGCAGGTCGGACTTTATCGCCCGATGGTGTGTCTGGTGCTGCAAGGCGCCAAGGAAGCGATCATCGGCGGCACGGTGCTCTCCTATCGCGAAGGCGAGTATTTCATCGCCTCGCTCGACCTGCCCGCCTCCGGCCGGGTGGTGGAAGCGAGCGCGACGCGGCCGTACATCTGCCTCGCCTTCGGGCTCGACCCCGAGAAGCTCGCCGCGCTGTTGCCCGACGTGCCGGCCGGCAGCGAACCGCAGGCCCCGGCCTTCGCCGTCAGCCCGGTGAGCGCCGATTTGTGCGAAGCCTGGGTGCGGCTGTTGAAGCTGCTGGAGCGGCCCGCCGACATCGCCGTGCTGGCGCCGCTCGCCGAACGCGAAATCCTCTATCGCCTGCTGCAAGGCCCGCAAGGGGCGGCACTGCGCCAGATCGTGCGGACGGGCAGCTCGCTCAACCACATCCGCCGCGCCATCGCCTGGATCAAGGAGCATTTCCACGAGCCGATCCGGATCGAAACCCTGGCGGCGCTCGCCGGCATGAGTGCGGCCACTTTCCATCGCCACTTCAAGGCGGCGACCGCGATGAGCCCGCTGCAATTCCAGAAAAACCTGCGCCTGCAGGAGGCCCGCCGCCTGATCCTCGCCAGCCGCGACGCCGCCCGCACCGCCTTCGCCGTCGGCTACGAAAGCCCGTCGCAGTTCAGCCGCGAATACGCCCGCCTGTTCGGCCTGCCGCCGGCGCGCGATGCCGCGCGGCTGAATGGGGTGGACGAAACCGCGATGGGGTGAGGGCGTGGGCAGAATGAATGGGGTCGCGACTGCGAGCCTATTCATCGAGGAGTTCTGGTTCAGTTCGGACGTGAATTACAGGGACAGAGTATTTCTGCGCCCAGGCTAGCGCAGCAGCGAGCGGCTTCTCCAGGCTAACATCATTTTCTGCGAGGGAAGCATAACCGACCCACTCGCCTGACGGCTTATGACTTCACCCAGTCCCGTAGAATTTCCCATCTTTGTCGAACGGCTCGACGACAAGCCAAGGCTTGTCCTCATCCCCATCCTTGAAGGGGACGTGCTCGCTCGGCTTGAGGTAGACCAACTGCGTCATAGTGTGATGATAGCTGATAAGCTAAGTGCCGCCATCCGACAATGTCGGTGCCTAAGTCAGTTTCATCCCGGAATTCCGGAATCGAGGCGCGACGCCGTCGTCAGAACGGTCGCACGCATCGGATGCTTGAACTGACAGCGCGAAATACCGTCGAAGTCCCGACTTAGAGCGGCGTGGGTTCAAGTGAGATCAGTCTTTCCTCCCCCGCGGTGAACGGGCACCTGAGTGTGGTCATGGTGACGTAGCGGGGGAGGTGGGCCGGCGTAGCGCTAGCGACGTCGGACCGGAGGGGGAATACTTCGGCGCCGGATTGGCCCCCCCTCCGTCGCCGAAGTGGCGCCACCTCCCCCGCGTTTTTGCCAGCGGTGCAGCGAGAGAGCTTGTCACTGCGGGGGAGGAAAGACGATCAATGATCTCGTCTGAAGGTCTGTTGCTCTAGCGTAGCAGGGTCGCAGTTCCCACGAGCCACATGAAGCAGCGCACCGCGGCCGCGATACGGCCGGGGTTGGCTGGGGCGCCAGGATTCGAACCTGGGAATGCCGGAATCAAAATCCGGTGCCTTACCGCTTGGCGACGCCCCAACAATCAGGGGAAAAAATTATCGGATGGTCTCGGCAACGGCTGTGAACCAGCCGGTTTCACGGGTCATGACGCTACGTGCCTTTTCGGCGCTTTCCCGGTCCCGGAAGAGGCCGAAAACGGTTGGGCCGCTGCCGGAC
>NZ_JBWZET010000371.1:0-3086 GCF_056722145.1 Rhizomicrobium sp.
GGAAGCGGCGCTTGAAGTCCTTGGCGTCGAACACCGGGCCGACCGGCGCGATCCTGGGCATGATGTCGGCCCGCTTGATCGCCTCGGGAAAGGCGTAGCGGGTGATGGAAATCTCCGACGGCGTGGCGTGGCTGCCCTCGCCCACCGGAAACAGCTCGCGGATCAGATCGGAGATGCCGGGCAGCTCCCACCAGTTGCGACTCATGCAGCGCAGGGCGTTGGCCTCGCCGAAGGTGGTGTCGTGGTAGATCGCGGTGATCGCGGCGCTGATGGTGCCGGTGTTGCCGCCGTGGCCGTTCAGCCAGTAGATGCGCTCGAAACCGTGACGGCGGAACGAATTGGCCCAGTCCGTCATCGAGGCGATCATGGTCGAGGGCCGCAGCGTGATGGTGCCGGGAAAGCCCATATGATGCTGTGCCTGGCCGACATTGAAGGTCGGGCCGACCAGGAAACCGGCCTCGTCGCCCGCCTGGCGGGCGATGACCTCGGCGCACAAGGCGTCGGTGCCCAAAAGCCCGGTCGGGCCATGCTGTTCGGTCGAGCCGATCGGGACCATGATGGCCTTGCAGCGGGCAAGATAGGCTTCCACTTCCGGCCAGGTCGACAAATGTAGCTGCATGCGTCTCGTCCCAAGCGACGGCCCCCGTCATACGCCCGCCAGCAGCCCGGAACGATACGGAATTTGGCCTATGCGACGCCGATGACTCCGGCTCATTTAACCTTGAAGCCGGCTCTGGTCAGTATAGAATTACTCCAAATCAAAACGAGACTCGGGAAACGCACGGATGCACGAAACGCTGTTGCCGGTAACGCCGGAATGGGCCGAGCGCGCCATGATCGACCGCGCCACCTATGACGAAATGTATGCAAACTCGCTCGCCGATCCGGACGGATTTTGGCGGCAGGTCGCCAAGCGCATCGACTGGATCAAGCCGTTCACCACGGTGAAAGACGTATCCTGGGACCCGGACGATTTCCGCATCCGCTGGTACGAGGACGGCAGCCTCAATGTTTCGGTCAACTGCATCGACCGCCACCTCGCCAAGCACGCGCACCACACCGCCATCATCTGGGAAGGCGACGATCCCAACGAGATGCGGAATATCACCTATCAGCAGCTTCACGACGAGGTCTGCCGCTTCGCCAACGTGCTGACGATGTATGGCGTCAAGAAAGGCGACCGCGTCACCATCTATCTGCCGATGATCCCCGAAGCGGCGTTCGCCATGCTCGCCTGCGCCCGCATCGGCGCGGTGCATTCGGTGGTGTTCGCCGGCTTCTCGCCCGACAGCCTCGCCGGACGCATCCAGGACTGCGGCTCGACGCTCGTCATCACCGCCGACCAGGGCCTGCGCGGCGGCAAGACGGTGCCGCTGAAGCTCAACACCGATCTCGCCCTTACCCAGTGCCCGGACGTGCGCCATGTGTTGATGGTCAAGCGCACCGGCGCCAAGGTGCCGATGCAAGCCGGGCGCGACATCGATTACTTCGAAGCCGCCGCCAAGGTGCCACCGGTGTGCCAGCCGGTGGAAGTCGGCGCCGAGGATCCGCTGTTCATCCTCTATACGTCGGGCTCGACCGGCAAGCCGAAGGGCGTTCTGCACACCTCGGGCGGCTACCTCGTCTATGCCGCCTTTACCCACGAAGTCGTATTCGATTACCGCCCCGGCGACATCTATTGGTGCACCGCCGACGTCGGCTGGGTCACCGGCCACAGCTATATCGTCTATGGCCCGCTCGCCAACGCCGCCACCACGCTGATGTTCGAAGGCGTGCCGAACTATCCGAGCGTGTCGCGCTTCTGGGAGGTGATCGACAAGCACAAGGTCAACATCTTCTACACCGCCCCGACGGCGATCCGCGCCTTGATGCGCGACGGCGAGGAGCCGGTGAAAAAGACCGAGCGCACGACGCTGCGCCTGCTCGGTTCGGTCGGCGAGCCGATCAATCCCGAAGCGTGGCTGTGGTACTACCGCGTCGTCGGCGACGAGCGCTGCCCGGTGGTCGATACCTGGTGGCAGACCGAAACCGGCGGCATTCTCATTTCGCCGCTGCCCGGCGCCACCGATCTGAAACCCGGCTCGGCGACCAAGCCGCTGTTCGGCGTTCGCCCCGAACTCGTCGATGCCGACGGCAAGACGCTGGAAGGCGCCGCCAGCGGCAACCTGGTGCTGCTCGACTCCTGGCCGGGGCAGATGCGCACGGTCTATGGCGACCATCCGCGCTTCATCAACACCTACTTCCGCACCTACCGCGGCAAGTACTTCACCGGCGACGGCTGCCGCCGCGACGAGGACGGCTACTACTGGATCACCGGCCGCGTCGACGATGTCATCAACGTCTCGGGTCATCGCCTCGGCACCGCCGAGATCGAATCCGCCCTGGTCGAAAACGACAAAGTCGCCGAGGCGGCAGTGGTGGCCTACCCGCATGATGTCAAAGGACAGGCCATCTACGCCTATGTCACCCTCAAGGCGGGTCTGGCCTCTACCCCGACGGTGGCGGACGAGCTGAAAGCCTTCGTGGCCCAGCATTTGTCGCCAATCGCCCGCCCCGACGTGATCCTGTTCACGCCGTCGCTGCCTAAAACACGGTCAGGCAAGATCATGCGAAGAATCTTGCGCAAGATCGCCGAGGGCGACACCGGCAATCTGGGCGACACCTCCACCCTGGCCGACCCGGCCGTGGTGGGCGACCTGATCGAACGCGCCAAGCGGATCGGCTGAGTCAGGGTAGGATTTCCGGGGCGTTGTGGCATCCTGGCGTCAGGCGGTCACGATAGTGACACGGTCCCAGCCTAGCGATGGGCGACCAACAGGGGGTGTATTCATGCTGATCCGTTCACGCGCGCGTCTCATTTGCGGCGCCTCGCTTGCCGTGCTCGCGGCCATGCCGGCGTGGGGCGCCGACACCGCTGCCGACACGTCCGCCGAAGCCTCGGTGTTTGTGGAGTCGGTGACCGTCACCGCCCAGAAGCGCGAGCAGAACCCGATCGAAGTGCCGATGGCGCTGACCGCCTATTCCGGCCAGTTCCTCGACAAGGTCGATATCCAGGAATTCGACAAGCTGTCGCTGTTCGTGCCCGG
>NZ_JBWZET010000372.1:0-3513 GCF_056722145.1 Rhizomicrobium sp.
GACGTGACCTACAACATGCAGCTCGGCATGACCGAGTTCTCGTCCTATCTCGCCAACTGGGGAAACTCGGTAATCGTGTCGGCCGCCGCCTACAATGCCGGCGAGGGTAATGCCAAGCGCTGGATCCAGGCGTTCGGCGATCCGCGCAGCCCAGCCACCGATCCGGTCGACTGGATCGAGAGCATCAGTTACGGCGAAACGCGCAATTACGTGCAGCGGATCGTGGAGAATTTACAGGTCTACCGGGCGCGGATCGCGGGCCACGACGTGCCCTTGCGCATCCTCAGCGATCTCTACGTCACGCTGCCGAACTTGAAGGTGCTGGCTCCGCCGGCGCCGCCCACCCCTGCGCCTGTCCCGGCCAAGAAGCCGAAAGAACGGCGGGCGAGTTCGAATTAAGCGCGACGGGCTTCTATCGCGAGCCCCCTCGCCGCCTTCGGCGGACTTCCCCCACGGTCTTGGTGCCAGCGGAAAAACTGCGTCGCCCGCAGGGGCAGAAAGAGCTCTCGGAAATCGTCGCGCCTACCGGAACATGTTCAGCCATTCGCGGGCCAGCCGCTGGGCTTCGGCGATCTGGGTCGGCAGCATCTCGCTCGCCACTTGGGCGCGCCAGCTCTTGGCCTCGTCGACGCCACGCATGGCGGCGAGGTTGAACCATTTGTGCGCCGCGATGAAATCCACCCCCACGCCCTGCCCGGTCGAATAGGCCAAGCCGAGATTATATAACGCGTCCGGCCGCCCCTTCCGGGCGTCGGTTTCGAATTGCGTCAGCGAATCCACATCCACACAGGCCATCGCCGTCAGACCCCCAGAAAGTTTCCCCGGTTGAGTTCCAAGAACCCCACCCGCGGAGAGGGATCGTGTGGCAGGAAGACTAAGGCGGGGTTAACGTGAATCCGCCTTAATGGTTAGCATCCGTTAGGATTTTTACGGACTGGCAATCGTGTCATGGCCCGCAGCGGCGGGCCATGACACCTTGCACTTCAGTTCAGCAGATCGACCAGCGCCTGGGCCTGTTTCTGGATCGCGGCGTAGTTCGGTTGCTCGCGTAAACGCTGGGCAAAACAGGCGCGGTAGTCGCGATCGGCGGCATCCTCCAGCGTCTCGGATTTCTTGCTGTCCTTCTCCGTCTTGGCGTGCGCCAGTGCCAGCTGCATCGCCTTCTGGCAATACGGCACCGGCGTGGTGGCGACGGCGAGCTTCTGGTTCGCGATGAAGACACGCTCGCCGCGGACAACGACAACGAGGAGCCGGTCGGGCCCGGCATCCATCACGTAGTCTTGCGCGAAGCCGGCAAGCTCGGCGACGGCAACCTCGGTGCCCACCGGCGCCTTCACCAGCACCAGCCCGTGCAGATAGGCGGCCGCATCGGTCGAAAGGGCCTGTGTGTAGAAAGCTTCGCTGCGGAAAGCGGCGGTCATCGACGTGGGGACGTTCTTCTTGCCCGGCCACCAGTTGCGATGGTCGATAAGCCAGCGCTTCAGCAGCGGGACACTGGTGACGTTGACGGTCGTATCGCCGGCTTCGTATTCCCACCCATCGAGCCGGCCGACGTCGATATCGCCACGGCAAAGGGCCGCGATCGTGAAGGTGCCCTTCGCGTGAGCCCCCTGCCAAGCGGGAACCGCCGCCGCCATCAGCCGCCCGAGCTCGGGCAGCGCGTGATCGAGCGCCTGGTCCTGGGCTTTGGTCTCCTTGATGGCGCAGACCTTGGCCGCCGCTTGATCGCGCGCAGATATATAAGTGTCAGTGGGGGACGACGGCACCGGATCGGCGCCTGGCGCGGCGGAAAAAAGCAGGAAAAAACAGAGAATTGACGGGGTGATGCGCATGGATTGCCCCCTTCGGCGCTTCGCGCCACTTCCCCCGCTCCCCTGCATCGTGCGGCCTCGCCATCGTGCCCGCGGGGGCAGAAAGGGATGGCGACGGGGGCAGTAAGTCCCAGAAATGCGCTGGCCGCGGCACCCGTTTGACACCTAGGTGTCAGATGGCTGCCGCGGCCTTTGCTTTAGTCATCGGTTTCTCCCGAGGGATCCACCGTGAACTATCCGCGTTTATCGCGCGGTGAAACGACGTAGAAGACTTATTTCTTCGCCTTCTTCTTCGTCGCCTTCTTCACCTTCTTCTTCGCGACCTTCTTAGCGGCCTTCTTCTTCGCAACTTTTGGCATGAGAAGTGACTCCTCTTACGTGTCGTCCGGGTCGGGCGACTCTGCCGCCCCCCAAAACGCCAACAATATGAGTGGGTTGAGATTAAAAAGGCAATACCACCCCCCTGAGGGGGAAAAGGCCGTCAAGCCCCGAATGCAAAAAGACCGCAATTTACCGATATTAAACGCACTTCATCCGCACGCGGACTAAAGCCGGCAAATTTGCCGCTGGATGGCCTCTGACTCTTGTTCTTGTACGAATCACCCCTCGTCGGGGAGTCCGAGTCGAGTTTTGAGGAGCGCGTTGACGGTCCCCGGATTGGCTTTTCCACCCGTCGCTTTCATCACCTGACCGACGAACCAGCCGATGAGTGCGGGCTTCGCTTGCGCCGCCGCGACCTTGTCGGGGTTCGCAGCGATCACCGCATCGACGGCTTTCTCGATCGCGCCGGTATCCGTCACCTGCTTGAGGCCGCGCGTCTCGACGATGGAGCGCGGATCGCCGCCTTCGGCCCACACGATATCGAGCACGTCCTTGGCGATCTTCCCCGAGATGATGTTCTCGCCGACCATCTTGATGATCTCGGCGTTGACGCGGGCGCTCACCGGACCTTCCGTGACCGACAGTCCGGCCTTGTTCAAACGTCCAAAATACTCATTGTTCAACCAGTTAGCGGCCGATTTCGCGTCGACGCCGGCGGCCAGCATGGCTTCGAAGTACTCCGCCGTCTCCTTCTCGGCGACCAGCACCAGGGCGTCGTAGGTGTTGAGGCCCATCGCCATGAAGCGATCTTTCTTCGCGTCCGGCAGTTCCGGCAACGATGACGCGATCTCGTCGACCCATTCCTGCTCGATGACGAGCGGCAACAGGTCGGGATCGGGGAAGTAGCGGTAGTCGTGCGCCTCTTCCTTGGAACGCATCGGGCGCGTCTCGCCCGTTTTGGTGTCGAACAGCAGCGTCTGCTGCGCGATGGTGCCGCCGGATTCGAGCACGTCGATCTGCCGGCGGCTTTCGTACTCGATCGCCTGCACGATGAAGCGCATCGAGTTCATGTTCTTGATTTCACAACGAGTATTGAACGGCGTGCCGGGCTTTCGCACCGACACGTTGACGTCGGCGCGCATGGAGCCTTCCTCCATGTTGCCGTCGCACGTGCCGAGGTAGCGCACGATGGCCCGCAGCTTCTTGAGGAACTGGGACGCCTCCTCCGCCGACCGCATGTCGGGGCGGGTGACGATCTCCATCAGAGCGATACCGGCGCGATTGAGATCAACGAACGAGTGATCCGGGTGCTGGTCGTGGATCGACTTGCCCGCATCCTGCTCTAAATGGAGTCGCTAGATACCTAAACGCGCGACCTAGG
>NZ_JBWZET010000373.1:0-15943 GCF_056722145.1 Rhizomicrobium sp.
ATACTTGGCGATCTCGCGGTTGATCTTCTGCGCCGCCGGCTTGCCGCCCTGGCTCTTCCAGAGCTGGCCGCGGTAGTTGAGGTCGTAAGCGACGATCGTGCCGTATTTGTGGGCCGCCTTCACCGCCTCGATCACCACTTCGGCGGTGTTCGAAGCCAATGCAGCGAAGATGCCGCCAGTGTGGAACCAGCGCACGCCTTCTTCGCCGAACAGCTTGTCCCAGTTCACTTCACCCGGCTTGATCTGCGACGCGGCCGAGTTGCCACGGTCGTTGCAGCCGAGCGCAGCACGCGGGCCGTAACCCTTTTCGGTGAAGTTGAGGCCGACGCGGGTGTTGCGGCCGATGCCGTCAAACTCGCGCCAAATGATGTGCGAGGTATCGACGCCGCCCTGCATGATCAGGTCTTCGGCCAGCCAGCCGACGTCGTTGACCGGCAGCGCGGTGACGACGCTGGCACGCTTCTTCCAGCACTTCTTCATGGCGCGGCAGACATTGTATTCGCCGCCGCCTTCCGACACCGCGAAGGTGCGGGTGGTGCGGATGCGGCCGAAGCCGGGGTCGAGGCGCAGCATAACTTCGCCGAGCGACACGCAATCCCACATCACTTCGGAGGCGGGACGGATTTTCAGGATTTCGTCAGCCATTGGCTTATTTCCCCCGGATTTTCTTCACGAGCGCGATGGTTTCGGCGACCTTCTTCTCGATGGCGCCGAAGTCCTTGGCCTTCAAGACGTCATTGGTAATCAGCTTGGAGCCGATACCGCACGCCACGATGCCCGCCTTGAACCACTTGGTCAGCGATTCTTCGGTCGGATCGACGCCGCCGGTCGGCATCAGCTTGGTCCACGGCATCGGGCCCTTGATGCCGGCGACAAATTCGGGGCCGCCGACGCACGAACCGGGGAACACCTTGACGATTTCGCAGCCGAGTTCCTGGGCATAGGACACTTCGGTGGCCGAGCCGCAGCCCGGGCTATAGGGAACGCCGCGACGGTTGCAGAGCTTGGCGACCTCGGCGTTCAGCATCGGGCCGACGACGAAGTTGGTGCCGTTGGCGACATAAAGTCCGGCGGTCGGCGCGTCGACGATCGAACCGACGCCCATGATCACGCTCGGATCCGCCTTCTGGAAGTGCTTGGTCACGTCCTTGAAGGTTTCCCAGGCGAAATCGCCGCGATTGGTGAACTCGATGCACTTGGCCCCGCCGTTGGCGCAAGCCTGGATCACGTTGATGCACAGCTCGACGTCGGGGTGATAGAACACAGGGATCACGCCCTGCTCTATGATCGCCGCAAGCACGGCCAAGCGGTCCTTTGCCATTCCCTTTTCTCTCCTCATTGCGCGGGCGGGTTCGCCGCGTGTTCCGTAGCACGGCCGGCCTCCCTGACGGAAAGGCAAACGCAGGCCCCGGCGGTTTCCGATAATGATACCGCTAACAATACCCTACTTCCGCCGGGGTCAAGTCCACGGGCGACGCAGACGTAAAATCGCCGCTTTCCAGCATTGACACCGGTGTCTATAACCGGTCCGGCGCGGATTTGGAAGGCCCCTTGTGCCGCGCCGGGCAGCAAAACGGCTGTGACCGCTGACAACAGGAAACCCCGAATTTCGCACCCGCCGGACCCTGAAAGGAAGCCTCAACCATGTTCCTTCAGGCCCGCTTAACATGCTTAAGTCACAGTGGCGCCAGGGAGAACCCGTTGAGTCCATCGCGCCAAAAACCGGCTGTGCCACCGTTGACCGCCGCCGAAGCGCTGCGCCTTCTGGAGCAGCATGCCCGTGAAACCCAGGACGTTCTGGCGGCCCGTACCGACGCCGGTGGCGACGTGCTCGATTATCTGGCCAAGAACGGGGCGCCAGCCACCCGCAAGGCGGTCGCCGCCAATCCGGCAACGCCGGCCCCGGCCAATCAGATTCTCGCCGACGACATCGACAAGGGCGTGCGCAAGGCGCTTGCCGGCAAGATCGGTCGGCTGTTCCCGGGCCTGCTTGCCGAGGAGCAGAAGCAGCTGCGCGACATGACCATCGCGACACTGGAAAAACTGGCCCGCGACGAAGTCAGCGAAGTGCGCGCCATCCTGGCCGAAGAAATCAAGCATCACGACTGCGTGCCCAAGTCGGTGATCGCAGCCCTGGCAAAGGATGCCGATCCGAAAGTGTCGTTGCCGGTAATAGAGTTCTCGCCAGTGCTCGACGACCGCGACCTGATCCAGCTGGTGGTGGCGACACGCGCCTCCAACATCCTGTCGGCGATTGCGCGGCGCAAAAACCTCTCGGGCGACGTTTCGGACGCGGTGGCGACGACGCTCGACATCGACGCGGTGTCGGCGCTGCTGGCCAACACCGACGCCGCGATCCGCACCAAGACGCTCGACCGCATCATCAGCCAGGCGGCGGAAGTGGCCGAATGGCATGCGCCTCTGGTGGTCCGCGCCGACCTCTCCAAGAGCGCCATCCGCCGGCTGGCTTCGTTCGTCGGCAGTGCCCTGATCGATGCGCTGGTGGCGCGCTCGGGCCTCGACGAGTCGACCAAGAAGCATCTCAAATCCAGGCTCGACGAGCGCCGCCGCACCGAAGCCGAGGCCGAAGCCGCGGTGGTGGAAGCGGCCCGCCGCGCCGGCACCCTCAACGAGGCGTTCGTCGCCGAAGCGGTGGAAGAGTGCCGCAAGGAAACGGTCGTGAAGGCCCTCGCCGTGCTCGCCAAGACCGATGAGGCCACCGTGCGCCGCGTCCTCGAAAGCCGCTCGGCCAAGGGCGCGATCGCGCTGGTCTGGCGCGCCGGCCTGTCGATGCGCGTCGCCTTCAAACTGCAGACCCAGGTGATGCGCCTCGCCGGCAAAGACCTGGTGCCGGCCCGCGGCGGCATCGACTTCCCGCTCAGCGAAGACGAAATGCGCTGGCACCTTGGCTATTTCGGCCTCACCTGAGCCTCTATCCACAAGCAGGGGTGTTCCGTTCCGCCGGCGCCTCGTGCTAAGAACTTCGTCCCCATCGGGGACCGACCCCAGGTCGCGGGCGTAGTTCAATGGTAGAACGGCAGCTTCCCAAGCTGCATACGAGGGTTCGATTCCCTTCGCCCGCTCCAAGGCTTAGCTGAGAACGAAGCCGGATTATAACAGCGGATTTAACAACCTTGTTCCGGCAGCGCGCTGGCGCTGTGATCTTGCACGTTGCGGCCGGCATGCCGGAACCGGCCCTGCGTTTGCAGAATCGGCACCGGCGCACAGCACCGTGCGGCCGATTTGGTCTTACCTGTTGGCGTTGACGCCGAACGACAGAGTCTGGTTCACCGAACGCTTGCGCAGTTCGGCGTTATGGGAACTGAAGAAGCTGACCGAGCCGGCAATCCGCGTTGCGGCCTCGATCCGCACCAATCCGGCAGTCGTGACCGACAATGCTGGACAGTACACCGAAACGGTCAAACGGTAGTCGCCCTGGTGCGGCGCGCCGATGGCGTTCACAGCACGCAACGCGAAATCCATCGCACCGCGCACAACGACGCGCAGGGCCGTACGCGAAAGTGCATATCCGCCGACGTATGTGCGTGGCCCTAATGGACAGACGGCCCGAGCGGACACGCCAATTCGAATGGCTATTTCGTGCTTAGGCGACCCGCCAGCGCAACATGCGACAGGCTCGACGCCAACGACCGGACGCCACCGGAAAACGACAGCCCTCACGCGTGATGCACCAACACCCTGCAATTTCGCGCGGTACATAGCCGCGCCCGGTGGCCCCCGACCGCAAATCAGCCCTCAATACCGGTACGACGCACCGAACAGCAGGTTGGTGCCGAACAGCTTGTAGTACTCGGGATGTTTCGGATCGCCGTTCAAATAGCTGTTCATCGGCGCATCGGTCAGGTTCTCGCCGGCAAAAGTGAAGGTGAGGTGATCACCCCAGGCATAGGAGACCTGAACGTCCATCGTGTTTTCCGGGGCGCCTTCGATTGATTGCAGCGTGCCATCGAAATTCGGCACTTCCTGCACGTAGCGGCCGCGATAGCGGTCGTTGAAGCGGAATGAGAAGCCGCCGGCCTCGTAATAGAAGGTGATATTGGCGGAGAACTTGGACAGCTCCGGAATCTGGCCGTTGGGCGAGGTGACCCAGCCGCTCGGCGTGCCGGGCGGCGGCGCCGGGATGGTCACCGAACTCGACAGATAGGTCGCCTGCGCCTGGATGCCGAAGCCGTCCAGCCAGGGATGCAGATGCGACAGCAGGAAATTGTCGCCGATAACGACGCCTTCCACGTCGCCGCCGTTGCCGTTGTCGAACGAACTGACGACGCCTTGCCACAGCGCCGGCGTGATGCCGCCGGTCAAATTCGCATACGGATGGAAGTCGACCAGCAGCGATTTGCTGTAGATGAACGACTCCAGATTCTTGTAGAACGCCTCGACGAAGACCGCCTCGCCCGGCGCGTAGTACCATTCGTAGCTGATATCGACATCGTCGGACAGCCATGGCTTCAGGGTCGGATTGGCAACGGTCCCGCTCCACGGCGTGCTGCCGAGGTCGGTCGCGCCCGCTTTGGTGAAGTCGAAATTGATGGTTGAAGCGCCGCCCATGGTATCGAAGCGCGGCCGCGCCATCGAGCGCCCGGCCCCAACGCGGAACTGCTGTTCGTCGGTGATCTGCAGGGTCAGATTGATGCTCGGCAGAACGTCCCAGTACTGGGTGTCGACGCTGAAGGGCGGGAAGGTGTTGTCGTACCAGTTCGGCCCGACATTGGTCTTGTTGTAGCCGGTGACGTTCTGGTCGGTGTGCACGAACTGCGAGCCGACGTTGCCGGTCAGCGGCAGACCGAATAGATGGGTGTCGATGCGCGCGATGATGTAGGGCGTCCACACCGTTTCCTTGATCCACCAGTCGTTGGACAACTCGTCGCCGCGCTCGAGGTACGCGTAGGCGCCGCTGGTCCAGGCCTGCTTGGTATTGATGCTGACCAAAGGCGGCAGTCCGAAGGCGCTGAGGTCGGTCGAGCCCAGGATCCAACTCGACGGGATCGCCTGCGACTCGTTCATGCTGGTCAGGGCGCCGATGCCCTCATGGTCGATGTAGTCCTTGGAGCGCATCGAATAGCCGAAGCCGACTTCGACATCGGAGAGGAAACTGCCGACTTCGCGTTTGATCGACCAGGTGGTGTCGCGGATGATGTCGGCAGACAAGATATGCTGGCCGTAGGCGGAGCCGTAGCAGGCGCCGAAGCTGCCGCCGCAGCTGCTGAAGTTGCCGGTCGCGGTGCCGTTCGGCCAGGTCGGCGGCCACCAGCCCTGCTGCCAGGTGAGGTTCTCGCCCAGTGCGATCGCCGCGTTGCCTGCCAGAGGCAGCGACCAGTTGGAAATCCCGAACATGCCGCGTTCGCCGGTCCCGGCGCTCACCGTCACCGACGAGGTGTTGGGCGTGCCGTTGGTGCCGAAGCCGTTGTAGAGCTCGATACGGGAATTGTCGCGATCGGCTTCGGAAAATCCGAAATCGCCGCGGATCGACCACCTGCCGACGGTGTAATCGACGGTGCCGCCGAACGAGTACTGCTTGGAGGTGTTTTCGTAATCGTAATTGAGCAGCTGCGGCGTGACGATCCAGCTCGAAACGCCTTGCGTCGGCGTGCCGACCTGGGTGGCGTTGCCGCAGCACGCCGTCTGCACTTCGACACCGCGAATGATGGCATGGTCGTTATAGGAGGAATAGAACGCGTCGAACGTGAACTGGAGGGCATTGACCGGCCGCCACTGCACCGTACCGATGACGGCGTTGCGGGCGAGCGTGTCGCTGCGGACCTGATCCTGCAGGCCGGTGACGACGTCGTTGGGCTCGTTGAAGCCGTAGGGGTGCTGGGAATAAATCTGGTTGGGCGCCGACATCATCGCGCCGCCGACCATGATGCCGACGGTGTCGTTGGCGAACTGATCGATATAGGAGGCGTTGATGCGTCCGCCGAGCGCCTCGGCGCCGGGCTGCAGCGATCCGCGCGTATCGTATTCGCCCTGCCCGCCGATCACCAGGGCGCTTTTGCCGTAGTCGAGCGGCCGCACGGTGGTGAGATCGACGGTGGCGATGGCGCCATTCACCAGCGCGGCGTCGCCGCTCTTGTAAACCTTCACCGCGCTCATGATTTCCGACGGGTACTGATCGAACTGGATGACGCGGTTGTTGTCGGTCGAGGCTTGCGGCCGGCCATTAAACAAGGTCGCACTCATCGATGGCGGCAGGCCGTTGACCGAGATGTCCTGCCAGTGGCCGTTGTTGTCGCGCTGGGCGGCAAGTCCGGGCAAGCGGGCGAGCGAGTCGGCGATCGAGGAATCCGGCAGTTTGCCGATGTCCTCCGCTGAGATCGCTTCGACGATATCCTGCGCCTTCTGCTTGATATCGAGCGATTGCGTGATGCTGGCCCGGAACCCGGTGACGGTGATGGTTTCGGTCTGGTCCTGCGCCGAGGCCGCCACCGCAAAGAGAAGCGCGGCGGTACTGCTGGTCATCAGCAGCGCCAAACGACGCGGAAAACGTGAAGCCACGGAATTCATTCGCGCTCTCCCTTGCTGTGTTGCTGTGTCCGATCCTTAGCGAATGCATCTTCGTCGCAAACGAGAGGGCCGGTTAAGCAACCAGGATTGCGCAAAGCCTTAGGGGGTGCCAACAAGTTGCATACGTATGCGACTCATTCTTATTCTATTTATTGATTGCTGTTGCATATTTGCCCTGCCCTTGGTTTGCACCGACCACGAATGGAAGGATTGGCGGAGCGCGCCGCTACCGATGCGGCAACGTCAAGGTGACGGCGCCCGTCAGAACATCCCTACCTTTGGAGGCGGGGCTTGCGGCTGATCCAGCCGGCGATCGCCAGCACCACCAGCATCGCCCCCACCAATCCGGCGTGGGCGGAACGCATCGCGGTTCCATGCAGCGCCGCATCGGTGAGGAAACCATACCAGCAATAGACCAGGACCGCGCCGGCGGTTGCGGCGAAGCGATGGCGATCGCTCCATCCCACGGTTCGCATTGCGGCGAGGCCCGCGCCCAGCATCGCGAGCAGAACGACGATCTGGCAGCCCGAGATCACCGGCCAGACCCAATGCCAGACGAAGACGCCCTGGCCATACAGCACCATGAAAGCCGATCCGGCGATGAAGGCGACGACCGCGATCAGCCCCGCCGGCAAGGGGCGCCGGGCCGGATTCGCTGTGCGTTTCGGCAGGACGAGCGCCAATCCCGCCACGATCAACGCTACCAGCGCGGCCGAGCCAAGCTGCTCCGGCGTCGCCCAAAAGTGGCTCGTCTTAGCCATGAATAGCGTGATCAGCACCGCAACGGCGACATAAATCAGCGCCACCACCCCGAGCCCGATCTTGCCGAGCCACGGTTCGGTCCGCTGCCGCGCGAACAGCGCTTCGGTCAGTGCCACCGGCACCAAAATGCTCCAGACGATATGGATGCCGAGCACGTAGACCGTCCATGTCACGCCGATGCCGAGACTCGGCAGATAGCCGACTTCCAGCATGTGCAGCCCGAGGAAATTACGATTGAACAGCGATTGGAGAACGATGCCTTCTTCAAGAAGGCCGTAGGTGAGCGCCAGGAACGGCATCGCCAGCCAGCCGCGGCCGCTGCGGCGGGCAATCTCGCGCACCAGTACCGCGCCGCTGCCGTAGAACGGCAACAAGATCAGCAACTGGCCGAGCTGCGCCATCGACATGCTGCCGGAGAGGTATTCGGCAATCAGCGGCGACAGCACATAGAGCGTGATAACCGGGAACAAACGCTTCATTGGGATCCGTCCTCATCGGCGCACGAGGTGCGCAAATTCAACCCTTGGCCAGGCGATCAAGCATGGCGACAAGCTGGGTCCGCTCCGCCTTGGTGAGCGGCGCGAGAAATGAGTCCTGCATTTTTTCCAGTCGCGGACCGAGGGCGGCGAACTTCGCTTTTCCCTTGGCGGTCAGCTTGACGAGATTGGCCCGGCGGTCATGCGGATCGGTGGCGCGAAACACCCAGCCCGCGGTCTCGAGCGCGTCGAGAAACAGCACCAGCGACGACTTTTCGATCTGGGCGGCCTCGCCCAACTGCCGCTGCGACAGCGGGCCTTTGTCCGCCAGCACGCCCAATATCGCCAGATGGCCGGGCAAGAGGCCGCTGCCGGCGATGGCCGCCTCGACGCCCTCGCGCAAGCGGCTTTGCGCCACATGCAGCAGGAAGCCGACGCTGGTCAGCGATGGCGATTCACGGCTGGGCCGTTCGGATCGGGGTGGAACATCAGTCACCGGGCGCGCCCTCTTGAGCAAGAGGATATTATGCCTGACTTAGATCATCTACTACTAGACATTTCGACGCCGTGGCCGCCGCCTTTGAACGGGCCGGCACCGGTAGAAATGCTGATCGCATTCCGCAAGGTCACTGCGGCGCGACTATGAACAAACTATTTCGGCAGCGTCGGGCCCGCGCTCGATTTTATATGCGCCACCGGCACATCCTTCGCATCGTTCGGAGGATGTCATGCTCGATTTATGGATGCTCGCATTCGGCCTCGGCTTCTTCGCCATCGCGGCCGGTTATGTTGCCGCCTTGAACCGGGCGTGAGGCGGCCATGAGCTTCGACTATGCGCTGGCGGGATTCGCAGCGGCCTTGATCGTCGTCTACCTCCTCATCGCCCTCGTTCGCCCAGAGAAGTTCTGACCGAGAAATTCTGACCATGAACGCGATTGTACAGATTGCGCTGTTCGCAGCGCTGGTGACGCTTAGCGTCAAGCCGCTCGGCGCCTATATGGCGGCGGTGTTCGAGGGACGGCGCACGTTGCTGACGCCGGTCTTCGCCCCGGTCGAGCGCCTCGTCTACCGCGCCGGCGGAATCGATCCGTCCGCAGAGCAGCACTGGACCCGCTATGGTTTTGCCATGCTCGCGTTCAGCGTCGCCGGGTTTTTGTTTCTCTATGCCATTCTGAGGCTGCAAGGGTATCTGCCGCTCAATCCGCAAGGCTTGCCGGGCGTTCCGGCCGATCTCGCCTTCAACACCGCCGTCAGCTTCGTCACCAACACCAATTGGCAGAGCTACTCCGGCGAAACCACGCTCAGCTATTTCAGCCAGATGGTCGGGCTGACGATGCACAATTTCGTCTCGGCGGCGACCGGCATTGCGCTCGCCATCGCGCTGATCCGCGGCTTTGCCCGGCGCGGTGCCACGCGCATCGGCAATTTCTGGGTCGATCTCACCCGCGCCACGCTCTACGTGCTGCTGCCGCTCGCTTTGGTGATGGCGCTGGTGCTGATCTGGCAAGGCGTGCCGCAGAATTTTTCCGCTTACACCGTCGCCACCACCCTGGAGGGTGCCCGCCAGACCATCGCCCAGGGCCCCGTCGCCTCGCAGGAAGCGATCAAGATGCTGGGCACCAACGGCGGCGGCTTCTTCAACGCCAATTCCGCCCACCCGTTCGAGAACCCCAACGCGCTCACCGATCTGTTGGAGCTGTGGTCAATCCTCGCCATCAGCGCCGCCCTCACCCACACCTTCGGCCGCATGGTCGGCAATACCCGCCAAGGCTGGGCCATCTTCGCAGTTATGGGGCTGCTCTGGCTCAGCGGCCAGACCATATGTACGTACGCGGAGTATCAGCCGAACCACAAGCTGACCACACTCGCCGTCGATCAATCGGGCGGCAACATGGAAGGCAAGGAGGTGCGCTTCGGCGTCACCGGCTCGACACTGTGGGCGAATGCCACCACCGACGCCTCCAACGGCTCGGTCAACGCCATGCACGACAGCTTCACCCCGCTCGGCGGACTGGTGCCGATGTTCAACATCGAACTCGGCGAAGTGGTGTTCGGCGGCGTCGGCTCCGGGCTCTACGGCATGCTGCTGTTCGCCGTGGTGGCGATGTTTGTCGCCGGATTGATGGTCGGGCGCACGCCGGAATATCTCGGCAAGAAACTCGAGGCGCGGGAAGTGAAGATGGCAATCCTCGCCATTCTCGTTACGCCGCTTGCCACGCTTGTTCCCGCCGCCATCGCCGCGGCAACGCCGGACGGCCTCGCCGGTCTCAATAACGCCGGCCCGCATGGCTTTTCCGAGATTCTCTATGCCTTCTCGTCGGCCGCCGGCAACAACGGCAGCGCCTTTGCCGGACTCTCCGCCAACACGCCGTTCTACAATCTGACGCTGGCGATCGCGATGCTGCTCGGGCGCTTCTTATGGATCGTGCCAATGCTGGCGATCGCCGGTTCGCTCGCCGCCAAGAAGATCGTGCCGCCCTCCGAAGGCACCTTCCCCACCACCGGTCCGTTGTTCGTCGGGCTGCTGGCCGGCGTCGTGGTGATCGTCGGCGGCCTCACCTTCTTTCCGGCCCTGGCCCTTGGTCCGCTGGCGGAGCAATTCGCCGCCGGCATCCTCTACTGAGATAAAGACATGACCCCGTCCAATCAGCATATGACCCGTGAGGCCGTCGTCGGTGCGGTGAAAAAACTCCATCCCCGCGCGATGGTGAAGAACCCGGTGATGTTCGTCGTGGAAATCGTCGCGACGCTGACCACGATCCTGTTCTGGCGCGACGTCTTCCTTGGCCATTTCAGTGGCTTTGCGCTGCAGATCAACATCTGGCTGTGGTTCACGGTGCTGTTCGCCAATTTCGCCGAAGCCTTGGCGGAGGGTCGCGGCAAGGCTCGCGCCGCCGCGTTGCGCGCCACCAAGATCGACATGACGGCGAAGAAACTCGCCGATCAGAAGCTGAAACTGTGGCGCGCCATTCCGGCCTGGGAGCTGGAGCGCGGCGACCTCGTGCTGGTGGAAACCGGCGAACTCATCCCGTCGGATGGTGACGTGGTGGAAGGCGTCGCCTCGGTCGATGAAAGCGCCGTCACCGGCGAAAGCGCGCCCGTGATCCGCGAATCCGGCGGCGACCGTTCGGCGGTGACGGGCGGCACCCGCGTGCTCTCCGATGCCATCGTTGTGAAGATCACCGCGACCCAAGGGTCCACGTTTCTCGACCGCATGATCGCGCTGGTGGAAGGTGCCGAGCGGCAGAAAACGCCCAACGAGATCGCGCTCAACATCCTCCTCGCCGGACTGACGCTGGTGTTCGTGTTCGCGGTCGTCACTATTCCGGCATTCGCGGCCTATGCCGGCGGCCACGTCGCGGTGCTGGTGCTGGCGGCATTGTTCGTCACCCTGATCCCCACCACCATCGGCGCACTGCTCTCGGCCATCGGCATCGCCGGCATGGATCGCCTCGTGCGCTTCAACGTGCTCGCCATGTCGGGGCGCGCGGTGGAAGCGGCGGGCGACGTCGACACGCTGCTGCTCGACAAGACCGGCACGATCACGCTGGGCAATCGCCAGGCGACGCGGTTTCTGCCGCTGCCGGGTGTCGACGAACACGACTTGGCCGATGCGGCGCAGCTCGCCTCGATGTCGGACGAAACCCCGGAAGGCCGCTCCATCGTCGTGCTCGCCAAGGAGAAATACGGTCTGCGCGGCCGTGAATTGGGACAGGCCCGGTTCGTGATGTTCTCGGCCCAGACGCGGCTTTCCGGCGTCGACATGGATACCGTTTCCATTCGCAAGGGCGCGGTCGATGCGGTGCTCGCCTGGGTCGGTCCCGCCGCCGGCGCCGAGGCGCTGAAAGCCATTGCCGATACCATCGCCAAAGATGGCGGCACGCCGCTGGCGGTGGCGAAGAACGGCACGTTGCTCGGCGTCATCCATTTGAAGGATATCGTCAAGGGCGGCATTCGCGAGCGCTTTGCGGCACTGCGGCAGATGGGCATCCGCACCGTGATGATCACCGGCGATAATCCGCTCACGGCGGCGGCGATCGCCGCGGAATCCGGCGTCGATGACTTCCTCGCCCAGGCGACCCCCGAAACCAAGCTGAAGCTGATCCGCGCGGAACAGGCGAAGGGTAAGCTGGTGGCGATGTGCGGCGACGGCACCAACGATGCGCCGGCGCTTGCCCAGGCCGACGTCGGCGTGGCGATGAACACCGGTACCATGGCGGCGCGCGAGGCCGGCAATATGGTCGATCTGGACTCGGATCCCACCAAGCTGATCGAGATCGTCGAAATCGGCAAGCAGCTGCTGATGACCCGCGGCGCGCTGACGACCTTCTCCATCGCCAACGACGTCGCCAAGTATTTCGCCATCATTCCGGCGATGTTCCTGGCGTTCTATCCGCAGCTGCAGGCGCTGAATGTGATGGGCCTGCATTCGCCCGAAAGCGCCATCCTGTCGGCAATCATTTTCAACGCCCTGATCATCGTGGCGTTGATCCCCTTGGCGTTGAAGGGTGTGCGCTACCGCCCGATCGGCGCCGCCGCGCTGCTGTCGCGCAATCTCGTCGTTTACGGCCTCGGCGGCGTGGTGGTGCCGTTCATCGGCATAAAATTGATCGATATCGCCATCACGGCAACAGGGCTGGTGTAACATGAAAGAATTCGTCCGTCCCGCGTTTGCGATGCTGATCCTCCTCACGCTTTTGACCGGCGTCGCGTATCCCCTTGCCGCCACTGGCCTTGGTCAGGCGCTGTTCCCGCATCAGGCGGGGGGCAGCCTTGTGGTCCGCAACGGCCGCGTGATCGGCTCCGCATTGATCGGCCAAAATTTCGCCAGCCCGCGTTATTTCCACGCCCGCCCGTCGGCCGCCGGCAACGGCTACGATGCCGCCAATTCCGGCGGCAGCAATCTTGGTCCCACGTCGAAGAAGATGTTCGACCGGATCGCCGCCGACGCCGCCAAGCTGCGGGCCGAAAACCCCGGCGTGCCGGTGCCGGTCGATCTCATCACCACCTCGGCGAGCGGGCTTGATCCCGATATCAGCCCGGCGGCGGCGCTGTTCCAGGTTCCGCGTGTCGCCAAGGCTCGCAACCTCGATCCGGCCAAGGTGCGCGCCCTGGTGGAACGCCATGTCGTGCCCCGCCTGGTCGGTGTCGTCGGCGAGGCCCATGTCAATGTGCTCGAACTCAATCTCGCCCTGGATGCGCTGGGCCGCTAAGATGGGGACATGAGTGACTCCCCGCGCCCTTCGCCGGAAGCCCTGTTGGCCAATGCCGACGACAGCAGCCATGGCCGGTTGAAGATTTTCCTCGGCTTCGCACCGGGCGTCGGCAAGACCTATGAAATGCTGTCGCAGGCCCGCGCCCGTAAGCTGGAGGGCTGCGACGTGGTCATCGGCGTGGTCGAAACCCATGGCCGCGCCGAGACCGACCGCCTCACCAAGGGGCTCGAGCTGATCGCCAAGCACCGCATGGCCTACAAGGGCCATGTGCTGGCGGAGATGGACCTCGACGCCATCCTGACGCGCAAGCCGCGGCTGGTGCTGGTCGACGAGATGGCCCACACCAATGTGGAAGGCAGCCGCCATCCCAAGCGTTACCAGGACGTGGAAGAACTCCTCGCCGCCGGTATCGACGTCTATTCGACGCTCAATGTCCAGCATCTCGAAAGCCTCAACGATGTGGTGGCGCGGATCACCAAGGTGCGGGTCGCGGAAACCGTGCCGGATTCGGTGCTCGACCGCGCCAATGACGTGGAGCTGGTCGATCTGACGCCCGATGACCTGATCCAGCGGCTGAAGGACGGCAAGGTCTATCTGCCCGAGACGGCGGAATGGGCGGCGCAGAATTATTTCGTCGCCGGCAATCTCACCGCGTTGCGCGAGATAGCGCTCCGCCGCACCGCCCAGCGCGTCGACGAGCAGATGGTCAATTACATGCGGGCGCACGCCATCTCGGGACCATGGGAGGCGAGCGAGCGCGTGCTGGTGCGGGTCAACGAGCGCCCCGGCGGCGTTGCGCTGGTGCGGTACGGCAGGCGACTTGCCGATCGCATTCACGCCGCCTGGACCGCGGCTTATGTCGAAACCCCGGCGGCGCACCACTTCACCGACGAGGAGCGCGACCGGGTGGCCGAGGCATTGCGCGTCGCAGTGCGGCTCGGGGGTCAGGCGGTGACCATACCGGCCAGCAACGTCGCCGACGGCATCGTCGAATACGCCCACGCCAACAACTTCACCCACATCGTCACCTCGACGACGCGGCGCAGCTGGTGGGAGACGCTGCTTCGGCGCTCCACCACCTTTGAGATCATCCGCCGTGCCGGCGGCGTCAGCGTGCACGTCGTGCCGGAACAGTTGACTGCCGCGCTGAAGGGCAAGCCGACTGCGCCGCACCGCCTGTTGCCGCAATTCGAACCGCGCGGCTATTTCGAAAGCGTCCTCTATTCGGCCGTCGCGCTGGCGGCGGGCTTCGCGCTCAAGCGCTATTTCGGTATCACCAATGTCGGCCTCGTGTTCCTGTTCGCGATCCTGGCGAGCGCCATGCGGTTCGGACTGTGGCCGGCGCTGCTGGCTTCGGTGGTGATCGTGGCGGCGTTCAATTTCCTCTTCATCCCGCCGCTCTATACCTTCACCATCGCCGATCCCGATCACGTCGTGGTGCTGGTGACGTTCGCCATCGTGGCGCTGATTACCTCCAATCTGACGGCGCGGATGCGGGCGCAGGCGATGGTGGCGCGCGAGCGGGCGACGGTGACCGAAAGCCTTTACCAGTTCAGCGCCAAGCTGACCTCGGTCTACGCCCTCGACGACCTGTTGTGGGCCACCGCCTTCCAGATGGCGCAGATGCTGAAGGTGCGGATCGTCATTCTGCTGCCCGACAACGGGCGGCTCGCGGTCCGTGCCGGCTATCCGCCCGATGACGTGCTCGACGAATCCGAGGTCGCTGCCGCCGATTGGGTTTGGCAGCACGCCACGCCGGCCGGTCGCGGCGCGGATTCGCTGCCGGGCGCCAAACGCCTCTATCTGCCGATGCGGACCGGGCGCGGCGCCGTCGGCGTGATCGGGCTCGACAGCGACAAGCCGGGGCCGCTGCTGACGCCGGACCAGCGCCGGCTGTTCGATGCCCTCGCCGATCAGGCCGCGCTCGCCATCGAGCGGGTCAAGCTCGCCGACGACATCGAGAGAAGCCGCCTCGCTGCCGAGACCGAAAAACTGCGCGGCGCGCTCCTCACATCCATCAGCCACGATCTGCGCACGCCGCTGGCGGTCATTCTCGGCGCCGCTTCCAGCCTCAAGGATCTCGAAGGCGCGCTCGATCCGGCGGCGCATCGCGAACTCGTTTCCACCATCGAAGAGGAAGGCCAGCGGCTCAACCGTTTCATTGCCAATTTGCTCGACATGACGCGGCTGGAATCGGGAGCGCTGGCGCCGCATCTCGAGGCGACCGACGTCGGCGATGTCGCCGGCAGCGCCGCCGCGCGCGCCACCCGGGTGCTGGCCGGTCACAAGCTGGCGGTGGCGATCGAGCCCGACCTGCCGCTGGTGAGGCTCGATCCGGTGCTGTTCGAACAGGTGCTGTTCAACCTGCTCGACAATGCCGGCAAATACACGCCCGCGGAAACGCCGGTATCGCTCACGGCCCGGCGCGATGGTCCCGCCATCCGGATTGAGATCAGCGACGAAGGCCCCGGCATCCCGCCGGAAGACCTCGAACGCATCTTCGACAAATTCTATCGCGTGCTGGCGGCCGACCGGAAGCGCGCGTCCACCGGCCTCGGGCTTGCCATCGCCCGCGGTTTCGTGGAAGCCATGGGCGGCACGCTCACCGCCGGAAATCGCAAGGATCGCATCGGGGCGGTGTTCACCATCACTCTTCCCATCGAGGCATCATGAACCCTTTGCGCATTCTTGTGGTCGACGACGAACCGGCCATCCGCCGCTTCCTCCACACGTCCCTCGGCTCCCAGGGCTACACCGTCGTCGATGCCGAAGATGGTCCGCAGGCCCTTGCCGAGCTGGCGCTCAATCCGGCGCCCGATGTGCTGGTGCTCGACCTCGGCCTGCCCGGCATGGATGGTTTCGAGATCATCCGCCGCGTGCGCGAGGCCGGTTCGACAGTGCCGATCGTCGTCTTGTCGGTGCGCACCGATGAGGCGGGCAAGGTCAAGGCGCTCGATCTCGGTG
>NZ_JBWZET010000374.1:0-6592 GCF_056722145.1 Rhizomicrobium sp.
ATCAAGCCGGTCGTCATGCTGCGGAGCATTCCGGACATGCTCGCCTCCTATTGGGACATGCTGGAGAGCGACGACCATTCCCTGCACGACGGCCTCAACTGCCATATCCCGCCGAATTTCCGTGCCCTCTCGCGCAATGCCAAGGCCGACTTCATCATCGACGTGCTGGCGCCGTGGTATGTGAATTTCTACGCCGGCTGGATCTCTTATGCCCTGACGGCGCCCGAGACCGTGTTCATGACCGATTACCGCGCCCTGCAGCTGAGCCCGGTCGAACTCGTCGGCAATATTCTCAAGCATGTCGGGCTGGCGAGCGATCCCGAATTGTGCACGGCGGCTGTCGCTTTCGCGTGGGACCGGCGCGACGGGCTGCGCTTCAACAAAGGCGAGGGCGGTCGCGGCGCCGCCTATTTCCGCTCGGCCCACTTCAATCGCATCACCCGCATGATGGGCCACTATCCTGTGCTCGCCGAATGGCGCCACATCCTGCTGGCGACCGGCAAGGGGCGGTAGAGCGGTTCACTTCCCCAGCTGCTCGCCCGCGACGAGCGTGACTTGGCGGTCGGCCATGCCCCAGGTTTCGCCGAGGCGGCGCGGGGTGGCGTTTTTCATCTCTTCGTCGCGGCCCATGGCGGGGCGCGGCACGTCGTAATGCAGCAACAGGCTGGAGCCTTCGACGCGCCAGGTGCCTTCGGACTTCCATCCCGGGCGCGTGGCCGAGAAGGTGTGATCGGGGCGCCAGTACAGACGCGTCTCGGTGCCGTCCGGGTCCTTGGCCACCACCGTATTGCCGACGCGGCTCGCCGCCGCCAATGCCGCCAGCACATCGGGGGTGTCGTCGAGTACGACGCCTTGCACCAGCGTGAGATGGCGAGAGCCGAGAAGCCAGACATCGCCGACGGCGTGAACGTCGGCCGGGCCGCATTCCTTGTCGCCGATTCCGGCCAAAGCCTTGGGGAAATTGAGGCACAAGGCGTCGTTCTGCAGCGTCCAGGTGCCGTCGATCTGGCCGCGGGCCGACTTGGCGAGAAAGCTTCCGTCGGCGCGATAAAGCATGTGAACGATGCGGCCGTCCGGTTCGATCACCAGCATGGTGTTGCCGAAGCGCGTGGCCATCGGATCGGAACCGGCGAGTGCCGCGGTCATGGTCAGCCCCATCACCGCGGCAGCAATAGTCATGCGCATTCTAATACGCCCTCTCGACGCAGAAATCGGCGACCGCGGCGAGGACGTCGCGCATCGGGCTTTGCGGCACGCGTTCCAGCGCCCGGCACGCGATCCCCGCGTAGCCGCGGGCCCGTTCCATGGTGTCGGCGATGGCTCCGGTCTGTTCCACCAGGGTGATGGCGCGATCGAGATCGGCTTCGCCTTGCGGGCCCGTTTCGATGGCGCGGACCCAGAATTTCTTCGCCGGATCGTCGGCCCGGGCGACGGCAAGAATGACCGGCAGCGTCACCTTGCCTTCGCGAAAATCGTCGCCGACCGACTTGCCCATCAGCGCCTGACGGCCGGAATAATCGAGCGCATCGTCGACCAGCTGGAAGGCGATGCCGAGGTTCATGCCGTAATCGCGCAGCGCCGCCGCCAATTCGCCTTTGCCGACGGCGATCACCGCTCCGGCTTCCGAGGCGGCGGCGAACAGCTCGGCGGTTTTGGCCGAGACAACGCGCAGGTAATGCTCCTCGTTGACGCCGAGATTGCCGGCGCTTTTCAGCTGCATCACTTCGCCTTCGGAAATCACCGCCGCAGCGCGCGACAGGATGCGCAGCACTTCCAGCTCGCCGGTTTCCACCATCAGTTCGAATGCGCGGGAGAGCAGGAAATCGCCGACCAGGACGCTCGCCTGGTTGCCCCAGACGATATTGGCCGAGACCTTGCCGCGGCGCAGCGAGCTTTCGTCGACCACGTCGTCGTGCAAGAGGGTTGCGGTGTGGATGAATTCCACTGCCGCCGCCAGCTTGGCGTGGTCGCGGCCGGCGTAACCGCCCATCGTCGCCGCCGCGAGGGTGAGAAGCGGGCGCAGCCGCTTGCCGCCGGAGTCGATCAAATGCTTGGCGAGATCGGGGATCATCGCCACCGCGCTCGACAGCCGCTCGTGGATCAGCATGTCGGTCGTGCGCATGTCCGCCGCCACCAGGGCATGCAGGCGCTCGACAGGCGAGACGTCGGTTTCGGGGCGGCGAAGGCGAGGTGGTGACATCCGGGAGACTGGCTGGTGAAACGAGGCGAGATTGGTAGCGGGGCCGCTCCGGGTCAAGCACCCAAGGAAAGATTTCAGTGATACAATGGCTTCGCGTGCAACTTGGAATCGGCCCCGTGAAGAGCATTTTGAAGACCAATGACCCGGTGCTGCTCGACTTCGCCCAGGCGTTGCTGCGTGACGCCGGTGTGCCGGCGGTGGTGTTCGACGGCGAAATGAGTGTGCTCGATGGCAGTATGGTCATTATCCCGCGCCGGTTGATGGTTTCCGACGACGACCTGGAGCACGCGCGCGAAATCCTGCGCGAAGGCGTCGGCGGAGCGGCGCTTGAACCGTGAGCGAGGACCGATTCCTGGGCGGCCGGGTGCTCGTACGCCAGCCGGAGACCGGTTTCCGGGCGGGGCTGGATGCCGTGATGCTGGCGGCGGCAGTGCCGGAGGCTGGCGCGGTATTGGACCTGGGCGCCGGGGCGGGGACCGCGAGCCTCTGTCTGGCGGCCCGACTCAGCGAGTCGCAGGTTACCGGGCTGGAAATCGATCCCGACTTGGTGACGCTGGCGACGGCCAATGCGGAGGCCAATGGGATGGCCGGCCGGGTGCACTTCGCGACGGCAGATATTTTCGACCTGCCAGAGGTTTATCGCCGTCAGTTCAACCATGTGTTGAGCAACCCGCCATTCCATGACGAGGCCGGGCAGGCCGCTCCCGATCCGGCGCGGGCGCGCGCGCTGCAGGATGGCGGCCGGCTGGGCGGCTGGCTGGACGTCGGGCTCAAGCGGACGGTCTCGGGCGGGACGTTCACGGCCATTTTGCGCGCCGATCGCCTCGGCGAAGCGCTGGCGGCGCTGCCCGATCGCGGCGTCACGGTTTTCCCGCTGTGGCCCCGGGTCGGCGTTGCGGCGAAACGAGTCATCGTCCAAGCCCGTCAGGGCTCGCGCGCCCCCCTGGTGCTGGCCGCCGGACTGGTCCTGCACCAGGACGACGGGGGCTGGACGCCGGAAGCGGATGCCGTGCTCAGGGGTGGGCATTTGAAGGTTTAATCTTTCTTCCCCCGCGGTGACCCGGCCGACGAACCGTGCGGTGGTCAAATAGCGGGGGAGGTGGCCGTCAGGCCGGAGTGGGGAATGCTCCGCCGGTTGGCCGCTCCCCCCTCCGTCTCGCTTCGCGATCCACCTCCCCCGCTATCCGCGCATTGTGCTGCGCGCCGGTCTGGTCACCGCGGGGGAGGAAAGCACGTTGGGCGTGGCATTTGCGGTGTTGTTTGCTTCGGCCCTCGTCTGTAGGTTCCGCGCCTGCTTCGAACGAGGCCGTAATCCGTGGCGAAAACCTTCCAGGACCTGATCCTGACCCTTCAGAATTATTGGGCGGCGCAAGGCTGCCTGATCCTGCAGCCCTATGACGACAACATGGGCGCGGGCACCTTCCATCCGGCGACGACGTTGCGCGCGCTCGGGCCGCGGCCGTGGAAGGCGGCTTATGTCCAGCCGTCGCGGCGGCCGACCGACGGGCGCTATGGCGAGAACCCGAACCGGCTGCAGCATTATTATCAGTATCAGGTGATCCTGAAGCCGACGCCCGACAATGTGCAGGAGCTGTATCTCGGCTCGCTGAAGGCGATCGGTCTCGATCCCGCCGAGCATGACGTGCGCTTCGTCGAAGACGATTGGGAAAGCCCGACGCTGGGCGCCTGGGGCTTGGGGTGGGAAGTCTGGTGCGACGGCATGGAGGTGACGCAGTTCACCTATTTCCAGCAGGTCGGCGGCATCGACTGCGATCCGGTCTGCGCCGAGATTACCTACGGCCTCGAACGCCTCGCCATGTATGTGCAGGGCTGCGAGTTCGTCTACGACCTGAAATTCAACGACCAGTTCCGCTATGGCGAGGTTTTCCATCAGGCGGAAAAGGAATTCTCGGCGTTCAATTTCGAATACGCCGACACCCAGATCCTGTCGCAGCATTTCGCCGACGCTGAAAAGCAGTGCAAGGCGCTGGTGGAAAAGCACCTGCCGCTGCCGGCTTACGACCAGTGCATCAAGGCGAGCCACAGCTTCAATCTGCTCGATGCCCGCGGCGTGATTTCGGTGACCGAACGCGCCGCCTACATCGCCCGCGTCCGCGCCCTGGCGAAAATGTGCTGCGAAGCCTGGCTGGCCAGCCCGATGGGCGCCTATGAGCCGAGGTTCGGGTGATGAAAAACCAGATTATGCACGCGGAGACGCGGAGGCGCGGAGTGCCGGCTGATCGGTCGGCACTCATCGGGCTGCGGCCGGGTCTCGGTGCGAAAATCTGGCCGCGCATCTCCGCGCCTCCGCGTCTCCGCGTGAAACCAATTTTTGTTTTGGGGGCCTGACCATGGCCGAGCTTCTGCTTGAACTGTTCTCCGAAGAAATTCCCGCCCGCATGCAGGCGCAAGGCGCGAAGGATCTGCAGCGCCTCGTCGTCGGTGCGCTCAGCGACCGCGGGCTGCTGTTCGAGGGCTCGGAAGCCTTCGCCGGGCCGCGCCGTCTGACGCTGGTGGCGAGCGGCTTGCCGGTCAAGCAGCCCGACGTCTCGGAAGAAAAGAAGGGCCCGCGCGTCGGCGCGCCCGAGAAGGCGGTGGAAGGCTTTTTGCGCTCGGCCGGCGTGACGCTCGATCAATGCGAGAAGCGCAGCGACGGCAAGGGCGAATTCTACGTTGCGGTGATCCATAGGAAGGGCCGCGCCACCGCTGAGGTGCTGGCGGAAATCCTGCCCGAGTGCTTCGCCAAGCTGCCGTGGCCGAAATCGATGCGCTGGCGTCCGGGTGAAACCACCCGCTGGGTACGGCCGTTGCATTCCATTCTGGCGGTGTTCGACGGCGAGGTGGTGCCGTTCGAATTCGCCGGCGTCACCAGCGGGGCGACCACCAAGGGCCATCGCTTCCTGTCGGCGGGCGTGATCACCGCCAAGACGTTCGAAATCTATCGCAACGATCTCAAGCGTCATCATGTGATGCTGGATGCGGCCGAGCGCAAGGACACCATCCTCACCGACGCCAAGAACAAGGCGTTCGCGCTCGGGCTGGAACTGATCGACGATATCGGATTGCTGGAAGAGGTCGCCGGCCTCAACGAATGGCCGACGGTTCTTATCGGCACCATCGAAGACCAGTTCATGGATGTGCCGGCCGAGATTCTGCAAACCTCGATGCGCGTGCATCAGAAGTATTTCAGCCTGCACGATTCCAAGACCGGCAAGATGGCCAACCGCTTTGCGGTGGTCTCGAACATGACGCCGGAAGACGGCGGCAAGAAGATCGTCGCCGGCAACGAACGGGTGCTGCGGGCGCGGCTGTCGGACGCCAAATTCTTCTGGGACCAGGACCGCACGCACCGCCTCGACAGCCGGGTGAAAAAGCTGGAAGGCATCGTCTTCCACGCCAAACTCGGCACCCAGCATGAGCGGGTGGAACGCATCGTGGCGCTGGCCGCCGAGATTGCCGCCAAGATCGGTGCCGATGTCGAGAAGGCCAAGCGCGCCGCGCTGCTGTGCAAAGCGGACCTGACGACCGGCGTGGTCGGCGAATTTCCCGAACTGCAAGGCGTGATGGGGCGCTACTACGCGATCCACGACGGCGAAGACATGGAAGTCGCCGACGCGATCCGCGACCACTATCGCCCGGTCGGCCCGAATGACGCGGTGCCGACGAGCAAGGTTTCGATTGCCGTGGCACTGGCGGATAAGCTGGATCAGCTTTCAGATTTTTGGGCAAATCACGAATTGCCAACAGGTTCTTCTGATCCATTTGCCTTAAGGCGTGCGGCGTTGGGGTTCTTCCGGGTATTGGACACGTACTCGCTGCGTCTGCCACTAGAGAGTCTTTTGGCAGGGCATGCTCAACGAGTTGAAGCAGACAGCTTTGTGATTGTTAGGTCACCTAATCCACTCATCATGAATCAGCCGGTCCAAGGAAAGGTTCTCGGCACGACATTTGAAGATCGAAAAGCGGCAGTAGCACGAGATTATCCCGCTGGATCGAGCGCCGAGTTTCCACTTTTAGACTCACAGACAAGAAGGGATTTGATCGAGTTTCTCGCGGATCGCATCTATGTCGCGCTGAAGGAAAAGGGTGTTCGCTACGATTTGATCGATGCGGTGTTCTCGCTTGGCAATGAAGACGATCTGGTGCGGCTCGTCGCGCGGGTGGAGGCGTTGCAGACCTTCTTGAAGTCGGAGGAGGGCGCTGATCTGCTCGCCGGGTACAAGCGCGCGGCGAATATCCTGAAAGCGGAAGAGAAGAAGGACAAGACCACCTTCGACGGCTCGCCCGATCCCGACGCGCTGGTGCTCGACGAGGAAAAGGCGCTGTACGTGGAACTTTCCTCCGCGGCGGACCTGGTGAAGGCCGAAATCGAGCGCGAGCGCTTTGTGGAAG
>NZ_JBWZET010000375.1:0-2777 GCF_056722145.1 Rhizomicrobium sp.
AGATTGTATTCGCCGATGATATTGATGTCGTATTGCGTGGTGTATTCCGGTTCCTCGGTGCCGATCACATGGTCGAGGATCGCCTCGCCCGCCAGCTTGTTGCCGAGGTTCTTTGGCCCGACGAAGCCGGGCGAGTTGATCGGGATCACCGGGGTACCGAAACGCGCTTTGGCCGCCTTGCACACCGCGTCGATATCGTCGCCGATCATCGCCGGCACGCAAGTCTGGTAAACGAACACCGCCGGCGGATCGTACTTTTCCTTGATTTCGCGGATTGCCTTGAACAGCCGCTTCTCGCCGCCAAAGACGATGTCGTTCTCGGTCATGTCGGTGGTGAAGCCGGTACGGTAAAGCGTGGGACCGCTGCTCAGCGCACCACGGTTGTCCCAGCTCGATCCCTCGCAGGCGATCGGTCCGTGGACGAGGTGCGCCACGTCGGCGATCGGCTGGAGCGCGATCTTGGCCCCGTCGAAGGCGCAACCACCGGCTGCGCCTCCGGGCTGGAGCTGCTTGGTACAGCCCTTCTTGCGGTCCTTTTCGGACTTGGCCTGGTTCTTGTCGCAACCGGGTTCGTTGAAGACGTCCTGAATGGTTTCGTTGATACTAGTCATCGAACCTGAACTCCCCGAACGAACCCGGTTGCTGCTCCCCACATCGTCAGCGAATGATGTCGAAGCTGTAGTCGGTGGTGGAAATGCCGTCGGTGGTGGCATCCATGTGCTCGAAGATCCGGTCGAGGATCGTGACCAGCACGTTCATCGCGCCCTGGTAGCCCCAGATCGGATAGCGGTGCTTGTGGTGGCGGTCGAAGATCGGAAAGCCGAGGCGGATCAGCGGCACGCCGGTGTCGCGCTCCAGATACTTGCCGTAGGTGTTTCCGATCACGAAATCGGGCTTCTCGGTGAACAGCAGGCTGCGCATGTGCCACAGGTCCTTGCCCGGATAGGCCTTGCAACCCGCACCGAACGGCGAGCTGTCGAACAGATCCTGCATCTTTGCCGCCCAGGCCTTGCCGCCGTTGGTGGAAAGCACCACCACCGGCTCACCGCCGAGTTCCATGATGAACTGCGCCAGACCAAGGCACATGTCGGGATCGCCGTAGATCGCGAACTTCTTGCCGTGGATGTGCGCGTTCGAGTCGGCGATGGCATCGACCAGGCGGCCGCGTTCCTTCGCCAGCGCATCGGGGATGGCAACGCCGGCGAGCCGCGCCACTTCCATGATGAAGCGGTCAGTCGCCTCGATCCCGATCGGCGAGTTGAACGCGACCGTCTCGTGGCCGTGGTGCGCGATCATCGGCAGGGTCTTCTCGGTGCAGAATTCCTGCATCGAGATCGTCGCCTTGGCGTGGATGGCGTTGGCCGCATCTTCCAGGGTGGTGCCGCCGTCGTACATGCGGAACTCGCCATCGGTCGGAGTGTCCCAGACGTCGGAATTGTCGCCGAGGATGGTGTATTCGACCTGCATCGTGTCGAAGATGCGCTTCACTTCGCGCATGTTGCCGACGGTGTAGCCATCGAACCCGCCGATGAAGTTGATGCTGCCGTTGGGCACGCGCACCAGCGGTTCGACGGTCTTGGCCTTGCCGTCCCAGAAGTGCTCGAGAATGCCCTTCATCGCGTTGTCGTAGCCGGTGACGTGGCTGCCGACGAAGGCCGGGGTGTGCGCGAAGGGAACGTCGAACTCCTCGGGAACGCTGCCCTTTTCCTTCGCGGTCTTGATGAAGGCGTTGAGGTCGTCGCCGATCACTTCGGCCATGCAGGTGGTGCTGACCGCGATCATCGCCGGCTTGTACATGTTGTAGGCGTTGGCCAGGCCGTCGATCATGTTGTTGAGTCCGCCGAACACAGCGGCGTCCTCGGTCATCGACGAGGAGACGCACGACGTCGGCTCCTTGAAGTGGCGCGAGAAGTGCGATCGGTAGTAGGCGACGCAGCCCTGCGAGCCGTGGACGAACGGCAGCGTCTTCTCGAAGCCGACCGCGGCGAACACCGCACCGAGCGGCTGGCAGGCCTTGGCGGGATTCACCACCAGCGCCTCGCGGCTGAAGTTTAGGTCCTTGTATTCCTCGGTCTTGGCCCATTCGACCGCCTCGGCAACCTTGGCGGGATCGTGGCGGCCTTCGAAGTTCGCCCGCTTGGTGGCGATCATGTCCTTGTATTCGGGCTCGCGGAACAGCGAGAAGTGGTCTTTCACCTGGTTCGGGTCCTGGGGCATGTCAGCCTCCTGTGCAGGGATGATTGGGGTGGGGGCCGGTGGGGCCGGCCCCGCATTCGGTCACTCGGCGGCGATCGCCATGTAGTCGGTGCCGCTGTCCTTCCAGGGCGTTGGCGTCATCTTCCAGACCGGCGAGTTGATCGCCATGTCCATGTCGCGCGCGAAGATCGCGAAGCCGTCGTAGCCGTGGTAGGGGCCGGAATAGTCCCAGCTGTGCATCTGGCGGAACGGCACGCCCATCTTCTGGAAAACGTACTTTTCCTTGATGCCCGAGCCGACAAGATCGGGCTTCACCGTCTCGACGAACTTCTCGAACTCGTAGCCGGTGACGTCGTCATAGATCAGCGTGCCGTCCTTGACGTAGTGCTGGGCGGTGCGCTGGTAGTCGTCGTTGTGGCCGAATTCGTAGCCGGTGCCGACCACTTCCATGCCGAGGTCCTCGTAGGCGCCGATCACGTGGCGCGGACGCAGGCCGCCGACATACAGCATCACCCTCTTGCCTTCGAGGCGCGGCTTGTACTTGGCGATCACCTCGTCCATCAGCGGACGGTACTTGGCGA
>NZ_JBWZET010000376.1:0-20487 GCF_056722145.1 Rhizomicrobium sp.
GGGTACGGACGGATGGCCGCTGCCGCTCGCCATCGTCGAAGGCGAAGCCGAGAAATTCGCCGCTTTCGATGCCGCCGATGCCGCGCTCGCCGCGTCCGGAACGGTGACGACCGAGCTGGCGCTCGCGCATACGCCGATGGTAGTGGCCTACAAGGTCGGCAAGCTCACCGCCGTGATCTATCGCAGGCTGATCGGCCTCAAGGTGCGCTACTACACGCTGATGAATTTGATCCTCGACCGCCTCGCGGTGCCCGAGCTGATGCAGGAGGATTGCCGGCCCGAGCTGCTCGCCGATGCGGTGGCGCCGCTGCTCACCGATGCCGCGGCCGCCGCGCGTCAGGTCGCCGACCAGAACGAGGCCCTGCGCCTGATGGGCGAGGGCGCCGACCAGCCCTCACGCCGCGCGGCAAAAGCGATTTTGGAGTTTCTGGGCGAACCTACGGCAGCGCCGAATTAGGCTGACTTTCTTCCCCCGCTATTTCAACCTGGTGCGGCTCAGCAGCCCGTTCACCGCAGGGGAGAAAAGACGCGCAACGCTTCACTCCCCCGGCTTCCGCGGTTTGTCGAACACAATCGCGAAATGCAGCTGGTCCTTGACCTCGAGCCGGAAGCCTTTGGCGCGCTTGATCGTCTCCAGCACCTTGGCTTGTGCGGCGAGATCGTCCTCTTCGCATTGTAAATCGGCTCCGCTGTCGAGCGCGAGATCGATGCGGGTGATCAGGCCGGCGTCGTTATAGGTCATGGTTTCTTCGCCGCAGATCATGCCCTGGAAATTGTCCATGCCCGGCAGGCCGACGCCCGAGAACACGCCGGTATCGAGCGTCGTGATCAGTTTCAGCGCGCCGCCTTTCCAGGCATAGGTGGAAAGGCTCCACTCGCAGCAGCTGTCGCGGGCGTTGACCGCAATCGTCCTGGTTTTGGGATCGGGCATGACGTCAAACCCCGAAAGCTGATCGCCGATGGCGCTCGCCACGAAGCGTCCGCTCTTGGGATCGAACAGCCAGTACGCATACTCCATGTTGGGACCGGCGGTTGAGGAGACCGTGAGCTGGAGATCGGCGAACCCGTCGAAATTAACATCCGTCAGGCCAAGCGCTGTGCCGAGCCCTGCGAAGAAAATGCGGCCATCGAGCTTGAAGGTCTGCTTGCCCCGTGCGGTGGTGACGGCAAGGTCCGTCAGCGTGGCGTCGCTGCCATCTTTCGTTCCCGACAGCACCGCAGCGATCCTAAGCGGATGGTTCGGCGCAAAACACGTCATCGTGAACGCGGCCGCGGCGAGCTTGGGTTTGGCGCAGGTGACGAGGTTCGGTCTCTGCAGCGCCTCGATCCGATCCTGATACTGGCGCTTCACGCACGCAATTTGCGCCGTGCGGGCGCCGGTGAGGCAGGGTGCGCGCGTGGAAAGGAAGGCGCGCTGGCCGTCGCGCAAGCCCGCGGCGTAATCGGGATTGGCCGAAACAATCTTTCCGTACGCGGTCGCCAATGTCGCATCGGCGGTGGCGAGATCGGGATCGGAGCAGATCAGCTTTTCCATTCCAGTGGCGGCCTTGGCGCAATCGAAGCTTGCCGCGGGACCGTTTCCAGCCGCCGCGCCCGTCATCATCAGCGCGGCCAATACCAGCAATCGCATGGTTTACCCCCGGAATTGCGGTCTCATCGGGCCAGTGGTGCGCAACCGGGCGCTTGTGTCAATCCGTCCGTTGACGGCGCCGCTCCTCGCCCATAGGTTTCGCCCATCATGATCGCCACGCTTAAGCGCACGCTCAAGACGACCAAGCCCGCCGGGGCTTTGGTTCGCGCGCGCCGATAGCAAGGCACACAACGCCCGAAACCGAAGCCCCAGCCGCAAGGTGAGGGGCTTTTTTGTTGCCCGCGCCGGAGGCCCCTGAAGGAGGATAGCCATGAAGAAGAACCCCACCGTTGCCATTGTCGGTGCCACCGGCGCCGTCGGCGTCGAATTTGCCGGTTGCATGGAGCGCAGGAATTTTCCGGTCGGCAAGTTGGTGCCGCTGGCGAGCGCGCGCTCCGTCGGCAAGACGATGGCGTTCCGCGGCGAGGCGATTCCGATTCAGGAACTGACCGAGGCGTCGTTCGAAGGCGTCGATATCGCGATGTTCTCGGCCGGGGCTTCCATCAGCCGCAAGTTCGCGCCGCTCGCGGTCAAGGCGGGCGCGGTGGTGGTCGACAATTCGTCGGCCTTCCGCATGGACCCGCAGGTGCCGCTGGTGGTACCGGAAATCAACGCCGCCCGCATTCAAGATCATAAGGGCATCATCGCCAATCCGAACTGCGCCACCATCATGGCGTTGGTGCCGCTGTGGCCGATCCACAAGGTCAACCGCATCAAGCGCGTGATCATTTCCACCTATCAGGCAGCCTCGGGCGCCGGCGCCGCGGCGATGGCCGAACTGGTGGAAGCGACCAGGGCGTATCTCGAAGGCAAGCCGTTCGCGCAGAAGGTGATGCCGCATCCCTATGCCTTCAATCTCTTCAGCCACAATGCCGGCATCGATCTCGACACCGGCTATAACGGCGAGGAGTCGAAGGTCATCGCCGAGACCAAGAAGATTTTCGAGGACGACGAGATTGCGGTCGGCGTGACGTGCGTGCGCGTGCCGGTGCTGCGCGCCCATACCGAGGCGATCACGGTGGAATGCTATGAGCCGATCACCGAGGCGGACGTGCGCAAGATGCTGTCGGTGGCGCCGGGCGTGAAGATCGTCGACGATCGCGAGAAGAACTATTTCCCGATGCCGATCGATGCCTCGGAGCAGGACGACGTCCTGGTCGGCCGCATCCGCCGCGATACCTCGGACCCGACCGGCCATTCGGTGGCGCTGCTGGTCGCCGGCGATCAGCTGTTGAAGGGCGCCGCCCTCAACGCCATCCAGATCGCGGAACTGCTGTAACGCCGGTGGGGCGGAGGCCCGGCCTCCGCTCCTCAGGCCACCGCCTCGAGCACCATGTTGAACGGCGTCTGGGCGGCGCGGCGCAGGCTTTTGAAGCCGGCTTTGCCGACGATGATCTCGCGCAAGCGCCGTTCGCCGGCCTGGGCTCCGAGCGCCGGGCCGTTTTTCGCCAGTGATACCGGCACGCAGATCAGCGACGAGGCGCCGTAGTAGACGCGTCCCACCGGATTGAGATTGCCGGTCACGTCGTCGGCGGCGATCGGTTCGACGAACATGCAGCGCCCACCGGGCTTCAGCGCGTCGCGCGTGTGGCGGGCGGCGCCGGCCGGATCGGCCATGTCGTGCAGGCAATCGAAGAAACAGGCGAGATCGAAATCGCGCTCGCCGTACGTGGTGGCGTCGGCGACTTCGAAGCGGGCATTGGGGGCGTTCGCTTCGGTGGCGCGGGCGCGGGCGATTTCCACCGAAGGGCCGTGATAGTCGATGCCGATGAATTGCGACAAGGGAAAGGCCTTCGCCATCAGGATGGTGGAGGCGCCGTGACCGCAGCCGATATCGGCGATGCGTCCGCCTTGCTGCATCATGGCGACGGCACCGTCGATCGCCGGCAGCCACTCCGCGATCAGGTGGGCGTTGTAGCCGGCTCGGAAGAAGCGTTCGGTGCCGTGGAACAGGCAGCGGTGATGATCGCCCCATTCCATGCCGGCGCCGCTGCGGAAATTCCTCAACGCCCGCTCGCGCACCGCGAACAGATCCTGCACCACCATGTAGGCGCCGGGCAGGTCGACCGGCCCATGCGGATTGGCAAGACACAGTGCTTGCGTCTCGTTGAGGTAATAGCCATGGGTGACGGGGTCGTAATCGACATAGCCGCCCGCCGCCTGGTTGCCGAGCCATTCGCGGACATAGCGTTCGCTGGTGCCGGTGCGCTTGGCAAGTTCGTCGGGCGTCAACCGCGCCTGGGCGAGTTCCTTGTAGAAGCCGAGTTCGTCGCCGATCAGCACCAAGACCGCGCTCATCGCCGCGCCGAGGTCGCCGATCGCCTTGTTGAGGAAGGCCTCCAGCCCGCCGGGGGCGGCGAGCATCATGTCGTTCGAGGAAAACTGACTGTCGGGCATCGCAGCCTCCCGGATTGTACGTGAACCGTACAGGGAAGCATTGATGACGCCTACGCCTCATCCATGACACGGACCCGTCACGGAACCTTGCCGAGCAGCTTCAGCATCCAGCAGAAGAACTTGTGGGCGCCGTCGACCGGCGCGATGTACATCAGCGGGCAGCCGCCCTCGATGGTTTCGATTCCGGCAGCGCGCGCCGCCGCCAGCGCGTCCTCGGAGACGCTGCCCTGGCCGAACGAGCGGTGGAACCAGATGTGCTTGACGCCTTTCTCCGCACACTGACGAACGATGCAGGCGGCAAGCTCGGGCCGCGTCGCCACCACGACGCCGTCGATCTCGCCGGCGATGGCGCCGAGGGCGGGATAGGCGCGGGTGCCTTCGACTTCGCCGGCGTTGGGATTGACGGCGAACACCTCGTAGCCCGCATCGCGCAATTTCTTGAATATGGCGTTGCCGACATGGCCGGCGGCACGCGAGACTCCCGCGACGGCTATGCGCTTGCCTTGCAGAAAAGCGGCGACGGCGGCGGGCAGGTCGGACATTGGCGTCTCCCCAGAATCTCGGCGCCGTCTATGCGCTGCGATTGTGGCGCCAACCCGGCGGCCGGCGGCGATCAACAAGGTGTGACCCTCATCGTGGCGCCGCTACGTTCCCGTTGCGTTCACTTGTCGTGTTAACACTTCGTTGAGCACAGCCGTTCAGCCACGGTTCAGGCTGGGACGCTCAGGATGCTGAACGGTGGCGCGGGACTGGGCGCATGAAGAAGATTCTGTTCGCGATTGTCGGATGCACGCTGGCCGCTTCGGCCGACGCGGCGGTGGTGTGCGCGACGCCGCCGGAGATGAAGGTGCTGCAGTCGGCGGCGTTGCAGCAGCAGTTGATGGTGGCGGCGTTGAGCTGCCACATGAGCGCGGATTACAATGCTTTCGTCACCGCCTACCGCGGCCGGCTGCAGCAATCGGATCAGGCATTGCAGGCGTTTTTCGCGGCGCGTCCGCGAGGAGAGGACTACAACGCCTACAAGACCCGCCTCGCCAACACGGTGTCGTTGCGCAGCACGCGCGATCCCCAGTTCTGCGCCAGCGCCCAGAAAGTGTTCGACATGGCGTTGGGGCGGGGCGGCGAGCGCAACGGCTTGGCGCCCGAACCGCCGCAATTGATCGACACCGGTTATGAGGGCTGCCGTCCGGTCGATGGCGCCCAGCTTGAGGTGCGGGCGCTGCCGGTTCCGACCCCGCGGCCGCAGGTTGCCGCACCGCGCGTCGCGATGGCCAAGCCGAAGACCGAGGTCGAGCACGCGTTGTCGTTGCGCCCGTCGCCGGCAGCCAAGCCGGTACCAAAGCCGGTACAGGTCGCAACCGCCACGCCCAAGCCAACGCCGCCGCCCGCTGTCGCCTCTGCCAAACCCAAACCGCTGCCAATCACCGGCGTTCCGGCCAACGCGGCACCGCCCGTTGCCGCGTCGCGACCGCCGACGAGGCTCGCCGCCGCGACGCCCGCCGCAACTCCCGCCGACGAAGGCCCGACGCAGTCTGCCGATACCGCCCCGGCCGATATCGAGCTGCCGCGTACCGCCGAACGCCCGCATTGGCAAACGCCGGCGGCTGACACCGCGCCCGCCGATACGACACCGGACGATAATGGGTATGCGGATGATCACTTCCCCAACGCCTACCGCCCTGGGGCGCAATGGGTCCGCGAACCGCCGCTGCCGGCTTGGCGCCCCGTTCGCTGGTATCCGCCGCGCCCGCGCTGGCACCGCCACGGCGCCCGCATGGTGCTCGGCCCCGACGGCCGCTGGATCGTGCTCATCGGCACCGGCCCGAGGTGGAGGGAGTGAGGCAGCCATTCTTTCTGCCGCCGCGAGCGGGGTGATTTATCCGTAGGCAGATAGACCGTGAAGGAAACACCATTCTGCCCCCACGGGCGTGGCGATCCCTCCGCAGACAGATAGAAAGTGAAGGAAACGCCTTTCTGCCCCCACGGGCGGGGCGATTTATCCGCAGGCAGATAGACCGTGAAGGAAACGCCTTTCTGCCCCCACGGGCGGGGCGATTTATCCGTAGGCAGATAGACCGTGGGGGAAGTGGCGCGGCAGCGCCCAAGGGGGCTTGTTGTCCGTCGCGAGCCCCCTTTGCCCTGACGGGCACTTCCCCCGCGGTCACTGTGCGAGATCACAAAGTCCTGTGCCCGCGGGGGCAGAAAAGATATCAGGGATATCTGCAGATATCAGGGGACACTATGATATCCGGGGACACTATACTTAATTAGGATATCCGGAGGATATCCGGGGACACTATACTTAATTAGGTCTCCCCGCCTGGATTTTTCGTCCGCAGGCATAATGCCTGCACCTGCCTCTCTTTCCGAACGGTGCTTCGTTTGTCGCACCCCCTTGAAGTGTGCCACTTCAATTCCCACGTCTTGAGGGGGGAGTGGAGGATTGATGATGACAAGCGGTGAGGAGAGGTCGCGTCTCCCCGTAGCCGTGGAGCAACGTCGAGACAGAACTGACCCAGGATACGCAGCTCGCGTGCGTATCAGACAATCGAGGCGGCAACACCTCGTGCGTGCGGGTTTCACAGGGCAGACGGAATGTGCCTGTCAAAAGGCCGCCTGATCGCGGTCGTTGCTGGCGCGCCGACTGTGGAGGGCGCTCCCCGAACGAGCGGACTTGCGAAAAACAAGCCCGCTCTCGGCATAATTAAAGGGAAGATTCTCACGCGGAGACGCGGAGATAGTGTGCGTGCGGCAACCGAGCCAAGTCTTTCAACGCGAGTTGCAGCGGCCCCGCTTGGCACGCTCGCTCCGCACGCCCTATCGTTTCTCGATCGGCAGATACTCGCGGGATTTGGCGCCGGTGTAGATCTGCCGCGGGCGGCCGATCTTCTGGTGCGGGTCTTCCAGCATTTCCTTCCACTGGCCGATCCAGCCGACGGTGCGGGCGAGCGCGAACAGGGCGGTGAACATCGCTACCGGGAAGCCCAGCGCCTTCAGCGTGATGCCGGAATAGAAGTCGATGTTGGGATAGAGCTTCTTCTCGATGAAATACTCGTCCTGCAGCGCGATGCGTTCGAGTTCGATCGCCACCTTCAGGAGCGGATCGTTGTGCAGCCCGAGTTCGTCGAGTACCGCGTGCGCCTGGATCTGCATCGCTTTCGCGCGGGGATCATAATTCTTATAGACGCGGTGGCCGAAGCCCATCAGGCGGAAGGGATCGTTCTTGTCCTTGGCGCGCTTGATGAACTCGGGGATGCGATCGACCGTGCCGATGGTCTCCAGCATCTTCAGCGCCGCTTCATTGGCGCCGCCGTGCGCCGGACCCCACAGGCAGGCAATGCCGGCGGCGACGCAGGCGAACGGGTTGGAACCCGACGAACCGGCGAGGCGCACCGTGGAGGTGGAGGCGTTCTGCTCGTGATCGGCGTGCAGGATGAAGATGGTATCGAGCGCCTTCGCCAGCACCGGGTTCACGACGTATTCCTCGGTCGGATAGGAGAAGCACATCCTGAGGAAATTCTCGGTGTAGCCGAGCTTGTTGAGCGGATAGACGAAAGGATGGCCGGTCGAATAGCGGAACGCCATCGCCGCGATGGTCGGGATCTTGGCGACCAGGCGCACGCAGGCGAGTTCGCGCTGGCGCGGATCGTTGATGTCGAGGGAGTCGTGATAGAACGCCGACAGCGCCCCGACGACGCCGCACATCACCGCCATCGGATGGGCGTCGCGGCGGAAGCCGCGATAGAACGAGGCCAGTTGTTCGTGGACCATCGTGTGGTGGATGATGGTGTGGCGGAACTGCTCCATCTGCTGCTGCGACGGCAGTTCGCCGTAGAGCAGGAGATAGCAGACCTCGAGGAAGGTCGATTTGGCCGCCAGCTGGTCGATCGAATAGCCGCGATAGAGCAGGATGCCGGCATCGCCGTCGATGTAGGTGATGTCGCTTTCGCAGCTCGCCGTGGAGGTGAAGCCGGGATCGTAGGTGAAGACACCGGCATCGCCATAGAGCCGTCGGATGTCGACCACTTCGGGGCCTTCGCTGCCGGCGAACACCGGAAGCTCAAAGCTCTTGTCCTTGTAGGTGAGGGTCGCCTTTCCGGCTGGAACGGCCTTACTGTCTCTCATTTCGCTCTCCCGGCATCAACGATCTGTCGCGCTTTTCTGCAATGCAGCAATATTCCGATACCCTGTCAATGTCTGGAATTGGCCTAAAGTGCGTGAGTTGTGAGCCGTTGCAAGGATTCGTCGCGGCCGAGCACCTCCAGCATCGCAAAGATCGGCGGCGAAGTGGTCTTGCCGGTGAGGGCGGCCCGGAGCGGCTGTGCCACCTGCCCAAGTTTTAGGCCCTTCAACTCGGCGAAGGCGCGCGCCTTTTCCTCCAGCGCGGGACCGGTCCAGTCGGTGTCTCCGAGGCTCGCCAGGAATTCCCCCAGCGTGCGGCGGGCATCCTCGGTGAGGAGTTTGGCGGCGGCGTCGTCGGTCTGGCGCGGCCCATCGGTAAAGAGGAAGTCCGCCGAGGTGGTGAGATCGAGAAGGGTCTTCGCCCGCTCCTTCAGCGCCGGCATCGCCTTGATCAGCCGGTCGCGGGCGACGGGGCTGAGGCTGCGCGGCGGGGTTTCGCGGCCCATCAGATGCGCGACCTCATCGGCCAGTCCGCCATTGTCGGTTTCGCGGATGTAGTGGGCGTTGAGGTTGTCGAGTTTCTTGAAGTCGAGCCGCGCCGGGCTCTTGCCGATGTTTTCCAGGCTGAACCATTCCACCGCTTGCGGCGTCGGGATGATCTCATCGTTGCCGTGGCTCCAGCCGAGGCGCAGCAGGTAGTTGCGCATGGTCTCGGGCAGATAGCCCATGTCGCGGTATTCGCCGACCGCCTGGGCGCCGTGGCGCTTCGACAGCTTGGCGCCGTCCGGCCCGTGGATCAGCGGCACATGGCCATAGGTGACCTCCGGCCAGCCCAGCGCCTTGATGAGCTGCATCTGGCGGGCGGCGTTGTTGAGATGGTCGTCGCCGCGGACGATGTGGGTGATGCCCATGTCGTAATCGTCGACCACCACCGCCAGCATATAGGTCGGGGTGCCGTCCGAGCGCAGCAGGATCATGTCGTCGAGCTGCTCGTTGGCATAGCGCACGTCGCCCTGGACGATGTCGTGGATGATGGTTTCGCCTTGCTGCGGCGCCTTGAGGCGGATCACCGAGGGGGCCCCGGCCGGGGCTTCGGACGGATCGCGGTCGCGCCAGCGCCCGTCATAGCGGATCGGTTTGCCCGCGGCCCGCTGGGCCTCGCGCATGGCGGTCAGCTCTTCCGGAGTGGCGAAGCAGCGGTAGGCTTTGCCCTCGGCCAGCAGCTTTTCGGCGATTTCGCGGTGCCGGGCAGCGCGGCTGAACTGGTAGGTGATGTCGCCGTCCCAATCGAGGCCGAGCCAATCGAGCCCCTCGATGATGGCGGCCACCGCCTGGGGGGTGGAGCGTTCGCGGTCGGTATCCTCGATCCGGAGCAGGAATTTGCCGCCGGTGTGGCGGGCATAGAGCCAGTTGAAGAGGGCGGTGCGCGCCCCCCCGATGTGGAGCATTCCGGTGGGCGAAGGCGCAAAGCGCAGGACGGGTTTCTGGTTGTCTGTCATGATGCTTCGGGGCTTAAGTGAATCCGGGGGCGATGGCAATTTGGCACTCGGGCGAAGGGGCCCGCGGCGCTGGTCTTATAGCGGCATCGCGGGGCCAAATCGCAAAAATCGTGGCGATGCCGCGGATTATTCGCGACCACGCCGCTGCCGAGCGGGCGCGCTGGCCGCTGTGGATTCCGGTCAGTCTGGCGGCGGGGGCGGGGTCCTATTTCACCCTGGCGGCCGAGCCGGCCGCGAGCTGGGCCCCCACCGGCGCCGCGCTTGCCCTGGTGTTGGGGGTGCTGGCGGCCAAATTCGAGCGGCCCGGCCTGCGGATCGCGCTGGCGCTGCTGGCGGCGTTCGTGCTCGGTTTTGGGGTGGCGCGCTGGCGCACCGAGCTGGTCGCGGCGCCGACCCTCAGCCACCGGGTCGGTCCGGTCCACCTTCAGGGCCGGGTGGTGCAGTCCGAACCGCGCGGCTATGGCAGCCGGATCGTTCTCGAACCCGCTACGACCGCGCGTTTGCGGGCGATGCCGCGATTTGTGCGGCTCCGGGTGCGGGCCCATAGCGCGGTTCCGGAGCCGGGGACCTGGGTCCATGTGCTCGCGATCATGATGCCGCCGCCCGCGCCCTCGACGCCCGGCGACTATGATTTTGGGCGCTGGGCCTATTACCAGCAGATCGGCGCCGTCGGATACGTGTATGGGCGCCCCGAAGCGATACCGCCGCCGCGCCAGCCGACCTTGCGCGAACGGTTCCTGGACGCCCTGGAACGCCTGCGCACCACCATGACGGAGCACATCCGCGAGGTCATTCCCGGCCACGAGGGCGTGATCTCGGCGGCGCTGATCACCGGCGAACGCGCCGACATCGACGCCGACGACCAGACCGCCTTCCGCGACTCCGGATTGATGCATGTGCTGTCGATCTCCGGCCTGCATCTGGCATTGGCGGGTGGCGTGTTTTTCTGGGTGATCCGGGCGCTGTTCGCACTGTTTCCGGCGATTGTGCTGCGGCACCCGATCAAGAAGTGGGCGGCGATCGGGGCGCTGATCGGATCGACGTTCTATCTTCTCATCAGCGGCTGCGAGGCGCCGGCAGTGCGCTCCTGGGTGATGCTGACCATCATGTTCTCGGCGATTCTGGTCGACCGGCCGGCGCTATCGATGCGGGCGGTCATGCTGGCGGTGGCCCTGATTGTGCTGGAGACACCCGAAAACGTACTCGATCCCGGCTGTCAGATGTCGTTCGCCGCGGTGATCGGCCTGATCGCCTTCGCCGAATGGCAGGCCCAACGCCCGCGTGGCGAGGCCAGCAAAGCGCTGTGGCGGCGGGCTTGGCGCTATGTGCTCGGCGTCGTCATCACCTCGACCATTGCCGGGCTGGCGACGGCGCCGATTTCCATCTTCCACTTCGATCGCGCCTCGCCGTTCGGGATCATTGCCAACCTTCTCGCGCTGCCTGTGGTCGGCGTCGTCATCATGCCGGCGGCGGTGGCGGCGATGGTGCTGATGCCGTTCGGGCTCGACACCTGGCCGTTGATCGCGATGGGCAAGGGCACCGCCGTGATGCTCGCCATCGCGCGCTGGGTGGCGGCCATTCCCGGTGCCGGAACCGCGGTGCCGGCGTGGCCGGCGTGGTCGGTGGCCCTGGTAATGGGCGGCGGCCTGTGGGTGGCATTATGGCGGCGCGGCTGGCGATGGCTGGGACTGGCCCCGATTGCGGCCGGCCTGATCCTGGTGCCGACAGTCCGTCCGCCGGATATCCTGATTTCCTCCGATGCCCATACGGTGGCGCTGCGGCTCGACAGCGGGCACCTCGCGCTGACCGCTGAGCCGACCGACAAATACGCCGCCGCCAGCTGGCTTCGGCGGGCGGGCGACGACCGCGACCCCGACGACGCCATCGGCGGGCCGGGACTGACTTGCGATGCGCTCGGCTGCATCGCCCGGCTGCGCGGATCGCTGGTTGCCATCGACGCTCGCGCCGATGCGCTGCCCGAAGACTGTGCCAACGCCCGCATTCTCGTGACGTCGGTTTCGGCGCACCACGTTTGTCGCGGCCCCGAGGTGCTGATCGACCGCCGCGACGTGGCGCGGAACGGGGCGCACGCCGTCTGGATTGGCCCGCCGCTGCGGGTCGCAAACGTCGAAACCGCACGCGGCATGAGGCCGTGGAGCCTGCACTATCAGCGCTATCTGCGCCAACCGCATTGAGATCGGTAGAGGTTCGTCAATACCGTCGGATCAGCCCGACCAGCTTGCCCTGAACCTTGACCCGGTCGGAGCCGTAAAGCCGGGTTTCGTAGGCCGGGTTGGCCGCCTCCAGCGCGATGGAATCGCCGCGGCGGCGCAGGCGCTTCAGAGTCGCTTCGTTGTTGTCGACCAGGGCCACCACGATCTCGCCGGTGGTGGCGGTATCGGCTTCCTGGATAATCACCGTATCGCCGTCGAGAATGCCGGCGTTGATCATCGAATCACCGGTGACTTCCAACGCATAGTGGTCGCCGCGGCCGATCATGCCGCTCGGCACCGGGACGTCGGCAATCTTGTTCTGCAGCGCTTCGATCGGCGTGCCGGCGGCGATGCGGCCGACCAACGGCACATTGATGGCGCCTTCGCCTTCACCCATCGAACGGCGAGGCGAGCCGGCGCCACGCGCATCGGGGGCCGCGCCGCGGGTGCGGTGGCCGGGGCTCATGCGTTGGGCCTGGCTGCGCGTCTGAGCGGGGCGCAGCGTCTCAGCCATGTTCTCCGGCAGCTTGACAATTTCGAGCGCCCGGGCGCGCTTTTCCATGCGGCGCAGGAAGCCGCGCTCCTCGAGCGCCGTGATGAGGCGGTGAATGCCCGATTTCGACTTCAGATCGAGCGCATCCTTCATTTCATCGAAGGATGGCGGAATACCGGATTCGCGCACCCGTTCGTGGATGAACATCAACAGCTCGTACTGCTTTTTGGTGAGCATTCCCAAGGGCCTCCGTTTGACCGCCCCCGGCGCCCCGAACGGCCGCCGGCGAACAAATCCGAAACACGGAGAATCGTTCTACTTTAGTTCCCTTGAGGCGTCAACATGCTCGTTGCAGGCGAGCCGACACGTCGCAGGGGCGGTGTGAAAGAGACTTATTCCGAAGAACGTGGCGCCCCACTGCGCACCGCGAATGTTCGGCGTTATCATCCATGAGGTGGGGCGAAATGTAATTAAGTACAGTGCCCCGGAATGTAGTAATTAAGTATAGTGTCCCCTGAATGCCCTGAATGCGCTGGAGACAAGGCGTCTGATTCACAAGCATTCATGAATGCGTACAACCCTACCAGCGGAACGTACTCGGCCAGTAATGCTTGGGAAATGTACTTTTCTTCAGGTCCGGGCGGAAATCCGTATTATGCGAGGGAGGCATTTGCGGAGAGCTTTGCTGATGTTTTCGGCGGTCCAATGGCAAGTATCCCTGCCGCGTTCGCAAGTTCCAGCGTTTTGACTAATTCCACCACGCGCCCAACCTTGGCCGCTTATTGTAAATCAGGGGACATTATACTTAATTGACAATCCCGGTCCATGCGCTATCCTGCACCTATGGCGAGATTGGCGAGAGTGGTGGCACCGGGGGTGCCGCATCATGTCACCCAGCGCGGCAATCGCCGCCAGCAGGTGTTCTTTTCCGACAACGATTACGCACTCTACAAGGAGTTGCTGGCGGAGGGGTGCCGGGAAGCCGGCGTGGAGGTGTGGGCCTATTGCCTGATGCCGAACCACGTCCATCTGATCCTTCTGCCGCGCGACGAAGACGGCCTGCGCGCGGCGCTGGGTGAGGCGCATCGGCAGTATACGCGGCACATCAATTTCCGCGAAAACTGGCGCGGGTTCCTGTGGCAGGGGCGGTTTGCCTCGTTCCCGATGGATGAAGCGCATCTGCTTGCGGCAGCGCGTTATGTGGAAACCAATCCGGTGCGCGCGAAGCTGGCGCGGCGGTCGCGCGATTGGCGCTGGTCGAGCGCGCGGGCCCACCTCGCCGGGCGCGACGACGGGCTGGTCAAGGTGGCGCCGCTGCTGAAACTGATCGACGACTGGGCCGGGTTTCTGGCGGATGCTCCGACGGCGGAGGACCTCGATGCCATCCGCCAAGGCGAACGAACCGGGCGTCCGCTCGGCAGCGCCAAGTTCATCAAGCGGCTGGAAACAAAACTCGGGCGCACCCTGGCCAAACAAAAGCCGGGCCCCAAGCCGCAGGACTAATTAAGTATAGTGTCCCCGTTTTTCAGTGTCCCCGTTTTTCCCCGTTTTCTCTGCGGCTGGCGCTGCCGGCCGAGGGCGCTATTGGTCGGCGACGAAGTCCGGGTTCGACAGCATGACCTTCACCGTCGTCGGGGCGTTGTTGGCGCTTTCGATCTGGATTTCCTGGAACAGCCAGCCGCCCTTGTCGGTTGGGCCGCCGAGATAGGGTACGAACGAGAACGTGCCGTTTTCCTGCCAGGTGACCCGCGTGATCAGCAGCCAGTTGAGCGCCGGCAGGCCTTCGAAGCTGAAGCGGCCGGAGCCGTCGCACATCGCTTTCTTGTCGAACTTGTGAGCGCGGCGCTCGTAATTGGCCGGAACGCCTTTGCCGCTTTCGAGCAGCTTCGACAGCTCCATGTTGTAGCCGGTCAACGGCATCAGCGAGACGCTCTCGCCGGCGCAAGTCACGACCTGTCCGCCGGGCATCTTGTAGAACGCCTGTCCGCTCACGGTGTAGGGGCCGGCCTGCTTCCAGATGGCAAAGTCGTCGTCGTGGAACGGTGTCAGGATTTGATAGGCCGGCTCGGAGGCGCAACCGCAGGCCAGCAGCACTGCGACGAGCGGAACGATGCGGAATGCGGCGGTCATGCCCAAGCCCTCGGGAAATCGCGGTCGATTTTGGGGCGACAGGGTAAGCGGCCGGTTAATTCCCCGTGCTGCCGGAAAAAAGGCAGCCGGTGCGGGAGGTTGGAAAGCCGCACCGGCCAAGCTACGGAGGTCTACTGTTCATAAGGTCCGTCGGACTGGCGATCGTCGGGATAGCGGTCGCCGGGATCGCGCTCGTTGGGGCCGTAGGCCGGGCCATCGTAGCCGCGATTGTCTGGTCGATAGCCGGGCGGCGGCGGATCGTAATATTGCGACTGGGCCCGCTCGCGATCGCGCTGCGATGCCGCGACGATGGCGGTCAAGGCGAGAAGACCGAGCCCCACTGCAACGGCCGCTCCGTCGCCGTGGCCGCGGTGAGGGCCCCAGCCATGGTCGTAGCGTGCCTGATGACCTGGGCCGAACGGATCGGCGTAGGCGGCGGTCCCGCTCATCAGGGCTACGGCATTCACACATTTGTGCCTCCTGTCAGGAGGGCGACGCCACGCTTTGCGGCTTGGAACTCGATCCATCCCTGGAGCATGACGATGGGGCCTGGTTTTCCATAATATCCGGTCCATCCACCAAGGCGGGCGCAGACCCAGGCGGCATAGGCGAGGGAGCCTCTGGGGTGAGGATTTTTCTGCCGCTCCGTCGCTCCCTGAAGCTTTTCGCAGAAGGCTTCAAGCAGGCCTGCATCTTCTGGCTCGAATGCATCGCATGAAGGGCGCAGGGGGGCTGGTCCTTGGATCCCGTCGCGGGCATGCACGAGTTGTTGGATCGTAATGGCGGCGATGAGAGTGGCCATAACGAGTCGGCTGAGTGGCGCTTCTTCATCAATGAGGAGGCCTTCGATATCGAAGCCCTGTGTTTTCATGGTTCGGAAGAGCTGCTCTATCGCCCAGCGTCGGCGATAGAGATCGACCACCGCAAAGGCTTGGCTTGCGTCGTCTACGCCATGCGTGGTCAACAAACGCCAGTGGACCGCTTCGCCAAGCGGCGGATCGATCTGGCGCACATCCACCAAGGTGAGGCTTACACTTTCGGGCAACCCCGCCCGAACGCCACTTCGAGGCCGCGCCACATCCACCTTGGCGAAGCGGATGGCCACCTGCATCCGACGCGCTTTACGGCCGGGTTTGGCCGGTAAGTCGAGCTCGGCGCGACCCGCCACGGGCAAGCTATCGGCAAACCCGAACAGCCGCCCGCCATCATCCAAACAGCGATCATGGGCTGCGCGCACCAAAAGATCGGTTCCTGGCGGACACAGGGCAAAGGCCGCAAAAATATCGCTCTCCCGATCAGCGATCACCGTCACCTGTGCGGCAGCGGCACAGACCTCAGCCGCCTTCTGCGCGCCATCCAACCATCGTTGGCTCTCTTTGGCTGCCACCGGCTTACTCCGCCGGGATATGCGACAGCCTTTGTCCCTGCTCAGAAAGCTGGCGTGCGCCAAGCCGAGGATCGCCCCCTCATCGGCGTCCACCACCAAAACGGGATGCAGATAAAGCCCACCGCCGCCCTCTGATCGAACCACCGTGGTGTCTTGGATCGCCAAAACCCGACGCCCCTGGCAACGTTCCGCCGTCCGCCGACCTGCTTCAGCCGACATTTCCGCAATCGTCACCGCAGGATTGCGCAATAAGCGCGTCAAGCGGATCTCGCCCGCGCGATCACCGCCCAAACGCCGAACGCGAAGACCTCGACCGCCCGTCTCAACCAAACGAGCGTGCAAAAAGGCCCCCCTTTTTCCAGGCGACGGTCGCCAAACCGCCCCAGCGTGATTGTCGACATCCTCTGTCTCCCAGCATTCCGGAAAGCATGGAATCAGAGAGAACACCGCTGCACAAACGGAAATGTGTGAATGCCGTAGCCCGGTCTAGTGTGTCTGGCTTTCGATATGGCCGGTCAGCGTACCGACGCTCCAGCCCAGCGCGTCGCGGGCGAAATCGCCATCAAATTCGAAATCGTACGTAGGGCGGAGCTTGCATCGAACGCAGTTGAGAAAATTCGAGATCGAATACAGGTCATAATGAAAATCGGTCGACATGACCTTCTCCGGATCGTCGGTCGGCCAGTGTTCTGCACAAAGCTGATCGGTAACCGCGGTCGCGACGGCGATGCTCTTGGTCATCGGAACCCCCTTGGGATAGTCCTGACCCAGGAGAACCATTGTAAGTTGTATCACCAAAAACGTCTAGACCGAATTGCACGCGCCCGGTGAGCGCGCCGTCACCAACTTCGCAATGTGAGATTAGCGACCAGGCCATTTTACCGTTTGTCGGAAACGGTGGATCGGTCCAGCTTTTTTATTGGTCGCGCTTCATACCCGAAAACCGGATTCCACTTTTCGGTGAAGCGCTCTAGAATTCGCTCCAGCTGTCGCTTTCGGGCTTTGCGACAGCGGCGGTGCGGATCGCCCGCGACGGCGCCACCGCTGCGCGCAATTGCGGCACCGCTCGGGCGATCCTTTGCACCGCACCAACGTCAAAGAAGCCGATCAGCTCCTGCAGCCGCTGGGTTTCGTCGGCGAGGTTACGGGCGGCGGCGGTCGATTGTTCCACCATCGCGGCATTCTGCTGCGTCACCTGATCCATCGCGCCGACGGCGGCGTTCACTTCCTCGATGCCGGTCGCTTGCTGATGCGCCGCCACCGCCATTTCCTGCACGATGCCGTTGATCTGCTGCACCTGCCCGACGATGTGCATCAGCGCCTTGCCGGTGGCGGCAACGTGGCGGACGCCATCCGAGACCTGCTCGCCCGAGGCGCTGATCAGCGTCTTGATCTGCTTCGCCGCTTCGCTCGAACGCTGCGCCAGCGCGCGCACTTCCGACGCCACCACGGCAAAGCCCCTGCCCGCATCGCCGGCGCGCGCCGCCTCGACACCGGCGTTCAGCGCCAGCAAATTGGTCTGGAACGCAATCTCGTCGATGACGCCGATGATGTCGGTGATTTTTCGCGACGACTGGGAAATCATGTCCATCGCGCGCGTCGCCGTTTCGACCACGCGCCCGCCCTCTTCCGCCGCATTCTTGGCCGAGGCCATGGAGTCGTTGACCTCCTTGGTGCTGGCAGCGGTTTTCTTGACGGTGGCGGTGATTTCTTCCAGCGCGGCCGAGGTTTCTTCCAGCGAGGCCGCCTGCTGCTCGGTGCGCCGCGACAGATCGTCGGTGGCCTGCGAAATCTCGCGGGCGCCGGTGGTGATCTGGCCGGTGGTGGAAAGCACGTTCTTCAGCGTCTCCTGCAAGCGCGCGACCGCGGTATTATAGTCGGTCTTCAGCTTGGCAAACGCCCCGGTGAGGTCGGCCGTGATCCGATGCGTGATATTGCCGTTGGCAAGATGATCGAGACCGGCACCGATGCTGGCGACGATGCGCTGTTCCTGTTCGGCCTTGGCCTGGCCGGCATCGACGATCTGGCGATGGAACAAGCTCATCGCCTGCGCCAGCTCGCCGATTTCGTCGCCGCGTTCGGTCGGAAGACTGCCGGCCTCGAAGCGGCCGCCGGCCATGCCGTGGGTCGCATCGGTCAGCCGTTGCAACGGCGCCACGATCTTGACTACGGCGCCCCAGATTCCGGCCGCGATCAGTGCCAGCAGCAGCGCCGCGAAACCCCACGTCGCGGCGACATAGATATCGCGCGTGCGCTCGGACGCGGCCTGCAGCGCATCGAGATCGGCGCTCTGATGGGCGACCAGCGCATCGATGGCCTTGCGATGCTCGGCGTAGGCCGCCGACAGATCGCGATAGGCGGCCTCGGTCGCCGCGGCGTCGTGATGCGCCAGCGCCGGCTCCAGCGCGCGCGTTTCGACGTCCCAGAAGGCATCGGCGCTGTGCCACGCCGTTTCCAGCAGCGCCCGGGTGTCGGCATCGAGATCGGTGGTGCGCCAGTAGGTCTTGCGCTCCTCATAGCTCTTGCGCAGATCCGCCAGCCGCGTCAGGTGGCTCGCTGCCTGCGCCGGTTCGCGCACCGCCAGCGTCGCCTCGAGATACGGCTCGATGACATATTCCGGCGGCGGCAGGATGTCGGCGAGAAGATCGAAATCCGCCTTCAGCTCGCTGTAGACCGGTCCGCCGATACGAAGCTTGGACAAGGCGGCGCTGTTGGTACCAAACGACGCGACAAAGCCCAGCACCAGAGCAATGCTCGCGACGATGACGGCTCGCTTGATCGTGATCTGCATCTAAAATCCCAACGCGACGGTCGTCGCCAGCTACTTCCCGCCCGCTCGGACGAAAGGGTTGTCAAAACTCGGTCCAGGCGTCTTCGTCGGCCTCGGGCTTCACCGCGACGGCGGCACGCGCAGCGGCAGCGGGACGGGCGACGGCACGCGGCACCGGTTTTAATGCCGCGCGCGGCTGCGGCGACGGTCGGGCGATCGCCTGCACGGTGCCGACATCGAAGAAGCCGATCAACTCCTGCAGCCGCTGGGTTTCGCCGGCGAGGTTGCGCGAGGCGGCGGTGGATTGTTCGACCATCGCCGCGTTCTGCTGCGTCACCTGATCCATCGATCCGACGGCGGCGTTCACTTCCTCGATGCCGGTCGCTTCCTGCTGCGCCGCCATCGCCATCTCCTGGACGATGACATTGATCTGCTGCACCTGCTCGACGATGTGCATCAGCGCCTTGCCGGTGGCGGCGACATGCTTGACGCCGTCAGACACCTGTTCGCCCGAGGCACTGATCAACGACTTGATCTGCTTTGCCGCTTCGCTCGAGCGCTGCGCCAACGCCCGCACTTCCGACGCCACGACCGCAAATCCTTTGCCCGCATCGCCGGCACGCGCCGCTTCGACGCCGGCATTGAGCGCCAGCAGATTGGTCTGGAACGCGATCTCGTCGATGACGCCGATGATGTCGGTGATCTTTTTCGACGATTGCGAGATGGCGTCCATCGCTTTGGTGGCGGTTTCCACCACGCGCCCGCCCTCTTCCGCGGCATTCTTGGCCGATGCCATGGAGGCGTTGACCTCCTTGGTGTTGGCGGCGGTTTTCTTGACGGTGACGGTGATTTCTTCCAGCGCGGCGGAGGTTTCCTCCAGCGAGGCGGCCTGCTGCTCGGTGCGCCGCGACAGATCGTCGGCGGCCTGCGAAATCTCGCGCGCCCCGGTGGTGATCTGGCCGGTGGTGGAAAGCACGTTCTTCAGCGTGTCCTGCAGACGCCCCATCGCGGCGTTGAAATCGCCTTTCAGCTTGAGGAACGGTCCGGTCAGGTCCGCGTCGATGCGGTGATTGAGATTGCCCTTGGCGAGATGATCGAGGCCGGTACCGATGCTCGCCACGATGGTTTCGGTCTGTTCGGCCTTGGAGCGTTCGGCGGCAGCGAGTTGGTTCTTGAAGGTCGTCATCGCGCCCGCCAGCTTGCCGATCTCGTCGCCCTGGTCGGCGTGCGGCACATGCGCATCGAGCTTGCCGGAAGCGAGGTCTTCCATCGCGCCGGTGATCGATTTGAGCGGCGAGGACACCCCGCGGATCAACATCCAGCCGGCGCCCATGCTGAGCGCCGCCGCCACCGCCATGACGATCCAGACCCACAGCTGCGAGGTCTTCAGCGTGGCATCGCTGGCGTCGGTCGCGATCGCTCCGCCCTTGACGTTATAGGCCAGAGCCTCCTCGATGTCGCGGCGCAATTCCTCGAAGCCCGCCATCATGGTGTGCATGTAGTAGTCGAACGCCGCCGCCTGTCCCTGGCTCTTCTCGATCGCGAGTTCAGTCTGCAGCAGCGGCTCGTAAGCCGCCCACGCAGCGCTGATGCGCCCGCTGATCGCCTTCTCATCGCCGGCCCTGGAGGAAGCCTCGTACGCCCGGACGAGTTCGGCGGTCTTGTCGTGAAGCCCTTGCAGCTTGGAGAGGGCATTCTGGCGCGCGCTGGGTTCCGTCGACATCAGCACGGCACCCTGCCAGGAGCGGAAGCGGGTCGCGCTATACTGAAGCTGCGCCAGCTGCTGGGTGTCGGGAAGCCAGCGATGGCCAAGCTCCTGGGCGCGGGTGTCGACTTCCTGCAGCCG